>CAYTOM010000001.1:0-11399 GCA_964439335.1 uncultured Peptococcaceae bacterium
TCCGGTAGCATACAAAGTCTCGAGCATGGCTTTATCGCGACAGCCATTCAAAGTCTTTACTTTAGGCGCGTCTAATAAACGATCTATTTCCTCGATAGTCAGATATTTCGGCAAACTTTTTTCTTTTTTCGGAGTTTCAATTTCCTCGGCTAAATTATGCGGTATAATTTTTTCCAGATACAGATACTTAAAAAAGCTCTTGAGTGCCGCACTTTTGCGTGCGCGTGAACTGGAGCGCAGATTTTCTATTTCTAATTGCTGCATATAATTATGTACACAATATTTATCGACCTCAGTCCAGTCATTTATCTCTAAATTATTCAAATACCCCGTAAAATGCGCTAAATCTCGCCGATAGGCAGCAATCGTATTATCTGCCAAGCCTCTTTCGACTAAAAGATAAGTATAAAATTCCTCCAGCTCTCGCTCCATTTGCTTCACTCCTTTGCGCTGCTTTTTTGCTTATTTTACACCTTTTTAAGGCAAATGACAAGGTGTTTAAAATATTTTTGCCAGTATTCCGCCGATTATCAGCGAAACTAAAATGCTTAAAAATAATATCCCGAGCATCACTACACTTTTTCGGAGCCATTCTTTGAGTAACTCCTGCTTGCAGGTTAAGAATAATGCGCTACTCATTTTAAGCATACAGCCGGAGGCGGCAATTATTAGCGGAAAAAACAAAATTTGCGGCACTATCACCGCGCCCCATACTATTTGCCAATCCTGCCACGGATTTTGGGTAAGCATAAATAGCACTACAAAGCCTAAATTAAAGCTTTGGCAAAATAAATATCCTAAAATTAAAACCGGTCCTATCAAGCACAAGCCCAGCAAATATATTTTAACAATCTCCAGCAGATTGGTTTTTAAGATATTTTTGCTTAATTCTTGACCGACAACAGTAGGATAATAATCAGCTAATTCTTGTCCTAAATCCCGACACATATCTAAATTCAAGGTCTTGGCAGCAATTAATCCGCAAATTATCCCACCCACCGCCACCGGCAGTATCAGCCAACTATTTAAGCGATTCTTCATGACGAGATGTCTTTTCATAGCTTGTCCTCCTCATAAAACGCTGAATTTTCAGCGCTTTATCCATTATCCGTCGTTGTATTGAGCATCTTTAGCACTTCTAGCAACATGGCTTGCCCCTCTACATCGGAGGAAATACCGTTTTCACGCTCAATTCTTGCTAAAATATCGCTGATTGTCTGATATTTATCCCGGGGCAAAAATACGGCAAATTGCTCCAGCAAATTACGCATCTCACCTATATTTTGGGGAATCGGAAAATCTTGAATATCCATTTGATCTATCTCCTTTCAAAAAATATACCAACAAAGAGAAAATACGCCCGAAAAATTTAAATTTGATTAACCATTTTTCGCTTTTTTCATATCATGATAATGTAAGGCAAGAAACAAAATCTTTCACAAGGAGGCTTTTTTATGTCTGATAATTTAACTAGTCAATTTGGATTTGGTTGGGGCGGCTGCGAAGACGGCTGCGCAAATACCGGCGGTAATGGCTTTGGTTGTAGCTGCAATGGTAGTTTCTTTGAAACCTTGATTATGCTCATCATTATCATTTGGTTGCTCAGATGGCTTTTTAGCTGCGGTATCTTTAACTGCGGTACTAACTATGGCTGCGGCTCCGGTGTGTAATTAATCAATCATGAGCGACGAAAACAAAACCACCCTCCCCCTGATGCGAACTGTCGATAAGGTCAAATCGACAACGACCAGTGTCCGTGGTTTTGCCGATAGCGTGGACCATTTGCTTAATGCCTTTGAAGAATTTTTCCCCTTTATCGAAAAAGCATCGGTGCAGATGGAAAAAATGAGCCGTAAATTTTCCTATCAACCACCTAAACGAAGGCATTAGTTTAGCGATAGCTCCCGGAAAGGATAGAAATTATGGAGGATTATCATTACTATCACGCTTTAAGTTATTACTATTTTGAAAATATGCTGATGCTGATCGTAGTCCTCTGGTTGTTAAAATGGCTATTCAGCTAAGCACACTCATCATGAATTAAAGGAGGCTTTTTTTATGAGCGAACAAGTATCTTCCTGCGGATGTGGGTACGACACCTACACTGACAATAACTGTGGCTGCAATTCCTGCAATAATTGCAATACCTGTGGCTATAGCAACTGCAACAACAATTGCGGTGGTAGCGGATTCGGTAATGGATTCGGCGGTAGCTGGCTGTGGTGGATCTTTATCTTAATTATTATCTTCTTTATCTTTGCAGCATTTGGTGGCGGCTGCTAATCTATAGTGCATAATACTAAAATACACGCGAAAATATGCTAGATTTATCACGAGCCGAATACTTTTTTACGCTAAATTTATCTAAATAAACACCAAAAAACCTTCGATAAAAATTTATCGAAGGTTTTTAAGTTATTTTATGCAATTTTTAATATTGCTTTTTAATACTATTTTTTGATAACCTCATAGGCTTGATTATCAGCATAATAAATCGTCACAATCGCATTAGGAGCGATGCTGGTGATATTTATCGCTGTGGTACTGCCTGAGTTATGCACATAGCAATTATCAGCAATCTTATAGCTGGTCCAGTCACCGGCAGTCGAGGAATTGACTAAATAGATATAATCCTTAGCCGACACACCTACAGTAGCTGTACGCTCGCTTAAAACAACAATATCTAAATCTCCACTGCCCTTTTGGGTAATAGCGACACGGTCATTGCTACTTAAATTGTTGTTTAAGACATTATAGGAATAGCCACCTTTAGTCACGCTACTGGTCGCAGTAAAGGTGAAATAATGAGCGTTGCCATCGAAGCCTTTTAAAGTCACTGCTCCGGTGGTATAGTTAATATTGCTCACTGTACCGCTATAGGTCGCGGTAGCTTCTACTTTGGTGATATTATAGCCACGATAGGTCACTTTCAAGCGATCGCCGGCTTTTAAATCAGCGGCTACCGGTGAATTATTGCCGGGGACTAATAATTCTACACTGCTATCGATGCCGATAGTCTGGCTATTGCCATCTTTATCGGTTACTTTTACCAAGCTACTGCCTGTGCCATTGGGTTTAACTACAGTATAATCAACCTCGACGATGACATCAATCGTAGTGATACGGTTGCCGGAATTTTTCACAAAAGCTACTTCATCGCCTACTTTTAAGGCAGACAAGCTACTATAGTTAGAATTTTTCTTGTTCACCGTCACATTAGTGGCGACACTATGTGTAGTGCTGGTGCCATTAGAAGCGGTGATGGTGAGTTTATCATTGGATTTATCAATAGAGCTAATTTTGCCGTAAATTTTAGAATCCGCAACTATTTTGGTCACCTTGTTGCTTTCTACAGTTAAAGCTACCTCCATATCCTGCTTCAAAGAATATAACGAAGTAGTTTTTTCATCATTCAGCACAATAGTCGCATCGCCGGCAATAGTATAATTGCTCAAGCTGCCGTTAGCTGTTTTGATAAAGATAATGCGGTTAGTGGTATCTAAAGAGTAAATCGTGCCTTTGGTTGATTCATTGACGCTACGCTCGACCTGTACTTTGCTTACGACATTGCCGGAAAAGGTCAAAGTCACCTTGTCGTCTTTGATCAAATCCTCGGCTCTACCACCGGTCGAACCAAATATAAATGCAGTCGAATTGGTGTAATATTTCGCTCCGATATTGTTAGCTGCATCTAAATAATTGATGACCTTGCTCTCGGTATCGACCGAAATAATCGTCACTTCACCGGAACCATTGCCGTTAACGGTAATACTGCTACCACCACTTACAGCAATTGCCGTCATAGTAGTACCGTTTACACTATACTGTGCCATATCGCCCTTTTGCAAGCTACTGGTCGTCGCTGTCAGCATACCGGAAACGCTGACTTTGATATCGCTTGCCATGTTATAGGTCACTAACGAGCCATCTTCGTCCATGATGATAATGTTTTTATACACATCTACCAAATGGATACTGCCACTATGAACATTACCCTCACCGCTTTTGATAATGATGCTGACAGCATTTTGGTTATTATCTACAGCGGCGGTGACCTGGGCATTTAAGCTCAAATCATTAACCACAGCCGCTACACCGGTCGTATCTTTGTAAACCTTGGTTGCCGAAGTCAGCACAATGGTATTGAGCTTGTCATTACTGTCAGTAATGACGATTGTCGATTTATTAGCATCGATATAGGTCAATTTACCCTCGATAGTCGTAGTTGCGATTGGATTAACGATATTAGCCGAGCCTTTTTCGGCTATTTCCAAATAGCTCAGCAAGCTACCGTTATAAATAGCCACGACATAATTACCGATTGCTAAATCAGCTGCTTTAATGCTACTGCCGGTTAAATTGTACATATGGGAATTATCTACCGCATAGACGACTTTGCTGTTTGTGCCATCAGAAATAGTGATGCTCACGCCATTTAACGCCGTAATTTCGCCGGCAATGACATTATCGCTTTTGACACCGCTTATCATCTGCACACGAGTTAAAAATGCTGCCATTTCCGCTCTGGTGACCTTGGTCGAGGGTTTAAAGCTACCATCGGTATAGCCTTTGATCAAGCCCAAGGAATTAGCTACCTTGACATAGTTTAAATATTTACTGCCGATTTGAGCAGTATCCGTAAAGGATAATTGCTCGGTAGTGGTCTTGGTCTGCTCTTCTTTGCCTAAAATTTTGACTAAAAGTTTGGCAATCCATTCACGACTGGCAGATTGATTATAGGAAAAATCAGTCGCATCAATTAAATTAGCTTCGTAGGCTACTACTGCTGCCTCGTATGCTCCGCTCCAGTCCGGAATAGTAAAGGGCAAATATTCGCCTTTAGCTACCTGGGCAGTTTTAGAATCCAAGCCCATAATTCTCACAGCTAAACAAACAGCCTCAAATTGCGTGATATTATTATCCGGACGCACCGTATTATCCTCATAGCCGGCAATAATATTTTGCGCGCTCATTTTATAAATGCTTTGTGCCGCCCAATGGTCATTGGCTAAATCTCCATAGCGGACATTTGCAGCCCAGGCACTGCTCGAGGAAAAGCAAATCAGCAGTATCAAGGTCACAATAATGGTAAACTTACTTCTTTTCATTAATATTCTCCTTTCATTTTAAACGCCTATTTCACTTTTCAGCAAATTATTCGGCATAATTTTAATTATTTAATTCTTTTTTGCTATTTTACACATTCATTATAGCACATTTTTCTCTAATGCGTTATACTAAAAAGGAATTCTTAAAATATTCTTGTCATTTCCGTTTATAGACTTATACGACCTTTTGTGGAGGATAAAATGCCTGATTTACATACTTTACCTAAAAAACAATTTCATCTTTTTCGCAAAATACCTCTTTCGGAATTAATCGGTACCGCTTTGGGCTGCTTTTTAGGCTTAGGCTTGGTGTCCTATATCACTATGCAGGAGCATTTACCGCTTTTAATTGCTTCGTTTGGTGCGACCTCGCTTTTGATTTTTTCTGCGCCTTCGGCACCTATGGCTCAACCGCGCAATGTCATCGGTGGGCATGTCATCGCTGCTATCATCGGAGTCACTTGTTACAAGCTCATGGGTTTAAGCTGGATTTCCATTACTCTAGCGGCGACTTTGGCAATTATTGCAATGATGCTGACTGATACCGCCCATCCACCGGGAGGTGCTACTGCTTTGGTGGCTATCATGGGCGAGGCAGATTATTCGTTTGTCTTAACGCCGATTTTATTCGGAGCGTTGATTTTAGTCTGTATCGCCGTCATCGTGAATTATTTTATCCCCAATCGTCAATACCCAATGCGAACAAAAAAATAATTTTTTGTATTTTTATTATTTTTTGTGCATAAATATCTGGCTTTTTGTTTCCGTTTTTGTAACTTGCCAAAATGTTGATATTTTTCATCTTTATCCACAGCTGTGAGTGAATAAGCTGTGGATATTGTGTATAACTGCTCATATATCCGATTATTTCGCTCAATTTACTGTGGATTTCTTGTTGACAAGCTCATTATCGCTCAAAATAAAATTTGACAAAGTTTTTATTTTTGCGACATTTATGGAACTATTCTTTATGCATTTCTTGCATATTTAATCAATTTTTCAGCAACAATTATTCAGCATTTGTTCACTAATGATAAACTTAAAACTACTTTTGAATACCACTGCAAACTGTCAAAGCAAAAATATCCGCTTGGCTGTACTCATGCAAAATCTTAGCACAACTAGCCAATGTCGTCCCGGTAGTGCAAATATCATCTACGAGGATTATTTTTTTGCCCTTAATTTTTTCCGGATGCTTGATTAAAAAGGCATCATCTAAATTTTTTAAACGCGCCTCGCGAGACAATGAACTTTGCTTTGGCGTATTTTTGACTTTTAAAAGCACATTATCTACATACGGTAGCTCCAGTGTATTGGCTATTTCCTTTGCCAAAAGTCCGCTTTGGTTAAAGCCACGCTCTTGCAAGCGCTGGCGAGAAATAGGTACCGGAATTACTATCTCGCCCTCTTGCTCGGCAATCGTAGCCAGCATCTGCCCTAGCATTTGCGCCAACCATGGCTGCCCCCGAAATTTAAAGCTCAGTAGCACCTGCCGATACTCGTCCTGATACGGCCACAGACTTTTATTATTACATAAATAATCAGGCCAACTATAATGATTTGAGCAGTGTAATTCATCAGTGCCAAATGTCCCACAGCGCGCACAATGCTGATGCTCTTTATGATAAGTCGCTAATTTCTGCTGACAATCCTCACAAATCATCAGTTTGCTTTGCTTTTTTTCGCACAGTGGGCAAATTCGTGGCGTAGGGAAAATGATTTCCCACAGCTTTGAGGCTAATGTATCCCGGCGCATATTTTACCCTCCCTTTTCATATTATGTATTAACTTTAATACTTGGAGGTAATTATATGTCGGATAATGCTTTTTCACCGGTAAATTTATCTTTTAGTGCTCAAACAGAATACCCACCGATTGCGATAAATGAGAAAAATCTGCCCTATGCCCATCTTTTAGCGCAAAATCTATTTGCCCAAAAGGGGGAAATGACCGCTATTAACCAATATACCTATCAAAGCTGGCATCAGTTTAGCGACTGTTCCGGCTTGCCTATGTCACAAATTTTTCTCAATTTAGCCAAAATAGAGATGCTCCATATGAATTACTTAGGACAAATGATTTATCTTCTGGGCTTAAATCCCTGCTGCTACACCATGAAAAACAATCATCCCACACCTTGGAACGGCACCTATTTGCATTATACCGTAGATTTAAAAGAAATGCTGGAAATCAATCTCTATAGCGAAAATGCTACGATAAAAAACTATCAGCAAACACTTGCGCAAATCGATGATATCCAAATAAATGCCGTTTTAGAGCGTATTTGCTTAGATGAAGAGCTGCATGTCGAGCTTTTGGAGCAGCTCCTCACGCAAATATAATTTATTCGGCACTTTCCTGCAAATCACCCAAGGTCTTTTGAATTTCTTCTTTGCCATCTTGGATAACATCATAATAAATCGCCAATTGCTTTTCGATTTTTTCCATAATATCATTAGCATACTGAAATGCGCCTACGGTAATTTCCTGCGCATTTTTATTAGCCTCGGAGATGATTTCCTTGCCACGCTCCTCTGACATTTGGACAATGCGACTTTCTTCGACTAAGCGCAAAGCCTCATTTTGTGCCTCGTTGATAATACGCTCATTTTCGGCAATGGCATTGGATTTAATGCGATCTTCTTCGCGTTTAATCCATTGAGCATCGCGAATCTCCTGCGGAATGATCGTCCGCATTTGATCTATAAGTTGAAAAACTTCCTGCGGATCGACTAAGACCTTGTCCCCGCTTAAAATAGTCTTTTTACCTCCGGCAATCACTTGCTCCAGCTGATCCAATAGGCTTAAAATATCCATTGCTATTCCTCCTTTAACACGCTATCTTTACCCCAACTCAAGGTCGAAATTTTGCAGATACCGTAATATTTTTCTTTAATTATTTGAAAAGAACTTTTTTCATCTAAAATTGTCATCTCACGCGGACTTTCTACCAAAATCAGCCCTTCTGGTTGTAAAAGCTGATATTTAGCAATCATTTTCAGCACTTCTGTGTATAGCCCTGCTTGATAGGGTGGATCTATATAAATCAAATCAAATTTTCGTTTTTCTACACCTAGACGATGCAGGCTTTGCAAGCTATCAGCTTTTAATAATTGACACCGATCATTTAGACCGCAAGCGGCAATATTATCCGCGATGACTTTTTGGGCATCATGGTCTTTTTCCAAAATGACCGCACTTTTAGCTCCTCTGCTCAACGCCTCTAAAGCAATACTGCCGGTGCCGCCAAAAACATCTAAAAATTCGCTGTCGTAAATGTCCATATGAATTGCGCTAAAGACAGCTTCTTTTACTTTATCGGCAGTAGGTCGTACCTTGACTCCCTCTACTGCCTTTAGCTTGCGCCCACGCAAATCACCGGCGATGATACGCATATTTCACCAGCTTTCTCACAAATTTTTACCTTTGTAAATTATTTCTTTGTGAATTATTTTAGGAAAATTTTATGGATAATTTTCATCTTTTCGCCCAAACTATTGATAGTGAGGTGAAAAAATGAATCGTTATCTGCGTGCTTTAAAATATTTTAACAATAATACCATTAATTTTGATTTGGCTATCGAGGCACATGACCTTTTGCGCGGAGCTAAAGGCGGAGAAATTTCCGGTGTCGTATTAACCGAGCGCACCTATCAAAATGCTACTGTCAAGGATATTCGCATTTTAGATGAGCAAGGTGCCAAAGAAATGCACAAGCCCATCGGAAATTATCTAACCATCTCCACAGAGGCACTATTTATTAATAACCGCAAATATCACCACGAGCTAGCTACAGCTTTAGCCCAGGAATTATCCTACATCTGCCCAACTATCACTGACGATACTTTAGTTTTAATCGCCGGATTAGGCAATCAGCGGGCTACTCCCGATGCTTTGGGTCCACGCATCGCCGAAAAAATGATTGCTACCCGCCATCTAATCAATCGTGTGCCGGCTGAAATTCTCGCCGGAGTACGCCCGATAGCTACTATTGCTCCGGGGGTATTGGGCATGACCGGCATCGAAACTGCCGAAATGCTCAAAGCCATCGTTGATTTGATCAAGCCCACACTTTTGATCGTGTGTGATGCTTTAGCTGCCGGCGATATCAGTCGTATCGGTACTACTATTCAAATTTCCGATGCAGGAATTAATCCCGGCTCCGGCTTGGGCAACAATCGCACCGCTATAAATCACGAAACTATCGGTATTCCCACTATTGCTATCGGGGTGCCGACAGTAGTAAACAGCACCGTTATCGCTCATAATATTTTGGAAAATTTCCTAGACGAATTAGTTAATCATCCCGACTTTTCATCTAAAGAAATACCACCTGACATTATCGAGCAAGCTCTAAATCATGCCTTAGACAGCAATACTAAAAATCTGACCGTCACTCCTAAAGAAATCGATGATTTGATTAATAATACCGCCACTGTCATCGCCACAGCTCTAGGGCTTTATCTCCATCCGCAGATGAATGAAGATTTTGCGGAAATTTTCATATAAAATAAAAGGCTATCGCTTGGCGATAGCCTTTGTCTGCTCTAAGACACTCCTAAACTCTCGCCAATGGTCTATTCTTCGGTTTGTCTTATTTTCTTTTATTACTCAAAAACGAAGGAATTTCGATACTGCTGGTAAAGCTTTTCTTAGCTTCTTTATCCCACTGGCTGATAGTTTTGCTTAATTCGTCAGTATCATAATTGTATGAACGGTCAGAGCGTGCAGGTGCTTTTGTCGCAGGCTGCTCTTTTTTGGCTCTTTCACGCGTATTTTCCGGATGCATGACCAATTCCTGCTGCTCGTTGCTAAAACCGGTAGCAATAACGGTAACTTTGATCTCATCTCCGCTATTTTCGTCATTAAAGGCACCAAACATAACCTCAGCATCGCCATCACCGGCACAAGCTGCATCATAAATAAAGTCAGCGGCTTGCTGAGCTTCCATCAAGGTCAAATTAGCACCGGAAATGTTAAACAAGATACCGGTAGCGCCTTCGATCGATAATTCCAAAAGCGGCGACGAAATAGCCGCTTTGGCAGCGACGATCGCACGATTTTCACCCTTAGCAGTACCGACACCCATCAATGCCGTACCGGTATCTGCCATAATGGTGCGAACATCGGCAAAGTCCAAATTGATAATACCTGGTTTAGCGATAGTATCGGAAATACCCTGGACGCCCTGGCGCAGGATATCATCGGCGAAAGAAAATGCTTGCTCTAAAGTAGTTTCACTGCTGGCAATTTGCAGTAAACGGTCATTAGGAATAGTCACGATAGCATCGACTTTTTCTTTTAAATCCTCGACACCTTTCATCGCTCCGTTAGAGCGTTTACGCCCCTCAAAAGCAAATGGTTTAGTGACGATACCAATAGTTAATGCACCCTGGCTTTTAGCGATTTCAGCGACAATCGGAGCCGCACCGGTACCGGTACCACCGCCCATGCCGGCAGTGACAAATACTAAATCTGCTCCCTCTAAAGCTCGGGAAATTTCCTCGGTGCTTTCTTCGGCTGCTTTACGACCTACCTCCGGTCTGCCGCCTGCGCCTAAGCCTTTGGTCAATTTCGGTCCTAATTGAATTTTAGTCGTTGCCTTTGAAGCGGCTAATGCCTGTGCATCAGTATTGGCTACGATGAATTCCACACATTCGATGCCTGATTCAATCATTCGATTGACAGCATTGCTGCCACCGCCACCGACACCGATGACTTTAATGTTAGCCAAATTATTGTTGCTGTTTTCTTCCAATTCAAACATCTCTCTCACCCTTTTAATATTATTCCCTTATTTTTTTGTCTGCTCTTTAAATTTAATGACCGGCACATCTTTATAGCGAATGTCAATATACTCAATGTCAGCAATACTGATATTTTCCGCCGATATTTCAGCTAAAATATCGCGTAAATTTGCCAATCTGAGTGTGACATCGTCTGCTGTACCGATTTTTATTTCAATACCCTGGTAGGTATATGCCAGCACATAGCCATTTGCCCCAATATTGATTTCCGCAATATTGCTTAAAATTTGCGGATCACAGCTTTTGATGACATTTAAAGCATTATTAAAGCTTTGATTGTCCAAGCAAGCTCCCGGTGATGGGATATCGCCTATATCAATGCCGGTAATAATCGGTAGATTGTACGCTCCCATACTGCCTGTCACTGCTAAAACCATACCCTCTTGAGCAAATTGCACATAGCCATTAGGTGTCACAATAAAGCCTATCGGCTCACGCTCGGTAATTTCAATGCCTAATGTATGGGGGATATGCCGTTTTAGTT
>CAYTOM010000001.1:11409-22116 GCA_964439335.1 uncultured Peptococcaceae bacterium
ACCTCTGCGATAAACGGATAGGCGCACAGTCTGTCCTTGACAGCCTTGCTATCCAGCTTGAACAATGTATCCTCCGGCGCAATTTCTGCTAATGACACCACTTTTTCACGCGAGACATTAATATTTCCTGTGACTTGAATCTCGGTAATCGTAAAAATAGGTGAGCGCAAAAATATCACCACTGCAATAATTAGGACTGAGAAAAGCAGAAACTTTTTAAAGCCTTTGCGTAGCCGTCGTTTCTTTTTTTTCTGAGAAATCGGCGGTGGATTGCTGTTAGCCGCTTGGTAATCACGCATATTAACTATCTTGTCCAACTTCATCAACCTTTTCTGTCTGCAAGATATATCACTTAATTATAACAAATAATAGTAATTTTGTCTACCTTTATCATAGACTTTTTCTGTTATTTTACCGCATTTTTTAAATCTTTTATCGCTTGCGCGCGGTTTTCTTTGCCAAATACCGCCGAGCCTGCCACGAGGACATTGGCTCCGGCTTGAGCTACTAACGGCGCCGTAGTTGTAGTGATACCGCCGTCAATTTCAATATACGGAGAGACACCCATCTCTGCGCACATCCGGGTTAATTTAGCGATTTTTTTCGTAATATCGATGAATTTTTGTCCACCAAATCCGGGATTGACACTCATCAACAAAACCAAATCCAAATCAGGCAAAATGTATTCTAAGGTACTGAGCGAGGTTGCCGGATTTAAAGCAACTCCGGCTTTCACACCCAAGGCTTTGATGCTTTGAATTGTACGATGCAAATGAGTCACTGTCTCGGTATGAACACAAATGAGATCGGCTCCGGCTTGGGCAAAGCCCTCGATATATTTATCAGGCTCGGAAATCATTAAATGCACATCAAAAAATAAATTGCTGTGCGGGCGCAAGGCTTTCACCAATCCGGGACCGAAAGTGATATTAGGTACAAAATGCCCGTCCATGACATCTAAATGCAACCATTCGGCTCCTCCTTCTTCGACAGCACGAACTTCATTTTTTAAATCAGCAAAATCTGCTGATAATAACGATGGTGCAATAATCATTTTAAAAGCTCCTCTCATTTTTTATAACTTCTTGTAACAAAATACGATAATTATCATAGCGTGATTTCGCTATTTTTCCCATTGCCAAGGCTTCCTTGACTGCGCAATCAGGCTCGCTGTCATGCAGGCAAGTATTAAAGCGGCAATCATTGAGATACTCCATAAAATCAGGAAAAAATCTCGCCAGTTGCTCGCGTTTGATTTCCTCGGGCAAATTTAAGGCGCTAAATCCCGGCGTATCGGCAATAAAGCTCTGCTCATCAAGTGCAAATAATTCTACATGGCGCGTGGTGTGCTTGCCGCGTTTTAATTTCGCACTGATTTCCCCTATTTCGGAATAATCTCGCTCGCTCAAATTATTAACCAAACTGGATTTGCCGACACCGCTATTGCCGGCAAAAACCGATATTTTGCCCACTAGACTTTGCTTTAATTCATCTAATCCCAGCTTGGTCACGCTACTGGTAAAGTAGATGCTAAAACCTGTCGGTTTGTATATTTGGGCTAATTTTTCACGCTCCTCAATAGAAAGCAAATCTGCTTTGCTAAAGCAAATAATCGGCTCTATTTTATTATAAAGTGCGATCACACTCATCCGATCGATAAACATCAAATCAGGAGCCGGATCCGCTGCCGAGGTGACAATGATGATTTGATCGACATTGGCGATACTTGGGCGAATTAGCTTGCTTTTGCGCGCTAATACCTTTTCGATGACGCCTTTATCTGCACCAATCACACTGAATTCTACTAAATCCCCCGGCAAAAAACCGCTTTTGTCCATGCGATTTTTTCCACGCAATGAACACTCGTAAATTTTATCCGCATAGGCTACATAGTAAAATCCACTGTAGCCTTTGATGATATGCCCCTGCACTGTCCCACTCCTTTTATACCATGCTCCTGCTATCTACCAATTTGCCGGCACAATAAATGTTTAAAGTAGCCGCTTTATTTTTCGCTTTGTAGCTAATGGTTTCGCTGAAATTATGCCCTTGCTCGCCATTAGCCGAATAAACTGTATTGATACCGTTGTCATCAATTAATTCCAAGACAATCGTCCCACTTTGCGGAATAACAAAATTGATATTGGCAAATTTGTAATCCTCCGGTCCAGGACCTTTACTAACGGTCAAATCAATAGAGCTACCTTTAAAGGTCTGCCCATTGATAGACTGGCTGACTACGACATTTTCATAATAAGCACTGCTTTCCACATAAGTGATATTGCCCTCAACTAAGCCATTCGCCACTATCGTTTGTCTGGCTTGGGCTAAATCCAAGCCAATCAAATATGGCGCAGTGATGACCTCGGGCTGTGCGCCTAGACTGATAATCAAATCAACACTGCTTTTGTCCTCGACCTCGGTACCGGCACGAGGGCTCTGGAATATGACGACATCTTTTTCATATTCGTTGCTATAGCCGGTGCTGGTTTGCCCGATATTTAAACCATAGCTTTCTAAAGTCACCTTGGCTTCACGCTCGCTCATACCTGCTAAATCCGGCACTGCAATCAAACTTTTGCCTAAACTAACGGTGACAGAGATTTTGCGACCTTTTTTTACCATAGAATCAGCGACAGGATTTTGCGTAATGATCGCCCCACGCGCTATTTCATTATGATAAATGTTATCCTCTACTTCGATAGTTAAATCGTTGTCTAACAAAATTTTCTGTGCTTCTAAGACACTGAGCTTGGTGATATCCGGTACAGTAATATCATCATTTCCACCTAAAGCCGAAATGGCTACGATAATACCGGTCGCAAAAAGGCACAAGCCTAAGATTAATCCCACTAAGGCACGCTTTTTAATTTTAAAACTGCTGTTTTTCGGGCGTTTATGCTCGGATTGAGGAGCATCATGTGCCTCATCGGCAAGCTCTATTTGCGGAATTAAATCAAAAGTAGCTTCATTTTTCGCCTTTTCGGCTTTGCCGGTGCTTGGCTTTTCTAAAATATTGCCCTCAGCTACTTTTAATGGTATGGTGTAGGCTTTGTCCCCTCTGATGGATATTGCCGTTAATTCAAGTGCCATCTCATCTGCCGAATTATACCGCTGGGAGGGATCCTTTGCCATCGCTTTTAAAATAATGTGCTCCAACTGCGGAGAAATATTAGGATTAATTTTGCTGGGTAAAACAGCCTGAGCTTGGATATGCTTTAAAGCTACTGTCACCGGATTATCGCCGACAAACGGCACTCTGCCGGTAGCCATTTCGTATAACACAACTCCAATAGAGTAAATGTCTGTCTTGTAATCGATTTGCTCACCTTTCGCCTGCTCCGGCGAAAAATAATGTGCCGAGCCGAGGATACCTTTGCCATGCGTGATAGTATTATTATCCACAGCCTGAGCGATGCCAAAATCAGCTACCTTGACATTACCGTTTTTTTCGATCAAAATATTGTGTGGCTTGATATCCTTATGCACGATATTTTTGCGGTGCGCTTCAGCCAGACCTAAGCAAATCTGACGACCTATTTCTGCCGTCTCCGCACTGCTTAAGACACCTTTTTCGTTGATAATATCTTTTAAAGTCTGCCCCTCGACATATTCCATGACCAAAAAAGCACGCTCATTATTAATGCCAAAATCATAAATATTGACGATATTAGGGTGAGAAAAGCTGGCGATAGCCTTAGCTTCTTTGTGAAAGCGACGGATATAATCCTGATCGCCGATATATTCTTCGCGGAGGACTTTGACAGCTACCTGTCTATCTAAAAATACATCTTTTGCTAAATAGACTACAGCCATTCCGCCTCCGCCTATTTTTCGGATAATTTCATAACGATTGCCTAAAATATCTGTCATCTGTCTGCCTCCTGTTCGTATTCGCACAAGACAAGAGTGATATTATCATGACCGCCTCGGTGTAATGCCAAAGCGAGCAAATATTCCATTTTTTCATTTAAGGATGTATTTTGCGCCAAAATATCATTTATTTCTTGATCCCAGACGCTATTGTGCAGTCCATCGGTGCATAATAGCAAAATGTCCCCTTGCTTTAAGGTAAACTGCGCTATCTGCCCCTCAACTACTGCCTCGGGACCAATGGCTTTAGTCAAAATATGCTTATTTTTTTCGGCATTCAGCACATCTTCATCATTTTGGCTACTGCGTAGCAATTCTGCTAAATAGGAATGATCCTCCGTCAGCTGGCTTAAAACACCATCTCGGTACAAATAAATGCGACTGTCACCGATATGTGCTAAAAACATCGTTTGCCCTTTGATGATAATACTGCTAAAGGTCGTACCCATCATTTTGCCCATAGCTTCATTTTGTTTGTAGCTATAGACCGCTTGGTTGATGCTTTTAATAATAGCAGCAAATTTTTCTAAAGAAAAATCCTCGTCCACTTGCTCTTGATATTTTTTAAAGACCTCGATGGCAATATACGATGCTATTTTGCCATTTTCATGCCCACCCATGCCATCAGCTATCGCAATAGCCTTTTTATTGGGAGCTACAAAATAGCAATCTTCATTTTCTTTACGGATATTACCTATTTCACTTTTTGCCGCGATTTTCAAAATATACATCCTCTTTCTCAAAATTACATAAAATCACTATTATATTTTACACTATGCGTCATTAATAAACAAGCTATTTTTTGCATTAATAATGCTTTTTTTTCGGCATTTTTTCTGCTTTTATATAGCAAAAGCACCTCTTAAATTTTTAAGAGGTGCTAGTTTTATATTCTTTTTTATATTCTCACACAGCGTATCGCCATACGGCTTTTGCCGCCGATTGTACAAGTAAAAAGTGTCAAATCCCAATTTCCGCTACTCATTTCCTCAATCGCTGTCGCAGCTAAGACCTCTTGCTCTACTACTACATACTGAAATTTATTGCCATCTATATCGGTAAAGATAATCTCATCGTCAGCGTATAAATTTTTCAAGCTCCCAAAATGCGACGGATAATTATGCCCGGCTAACACTAAATCGTCAGTATAGGCAGAGCCCTGATAGCGACAAGGGGATAATTTTAAATTAGGATAGCTCCATGCGGAGATAATCGGCAAGCTCAATCCCAGGGCAGGTATTTCTAAAGTGCCGATATAATCCACCCCATCTATCTCCTGCGTAGGCATCGGCATCTGCGGATTGAGGATATAATCCGGTATTTCCTCATCTACGAGGATATTTTCGCCCAGTTGTAGCTGTGCCATAGCCTCCTCTGCCGCTTTAGCTGCCCGATGCTCATCGTAAAAATTATATCCTGTGAGTAAAAATGCCGCTAAAATGAGCACAAGCCCCAAAATAATCAGTATTTTGCTTAGCTTTTTCATTCGCCAATCCTCTTTGTCGCTAAGCCTAACACAATCAAAAACAATCCTGCGGTGATTAATATCGGCACAGGCCACCATAGCTGCCCGGTCTGGGGCAAGGTAGGTGTCTCGGGGATAATCGGACCATCTGGCAATGTAGGCTCATTTGGCGTAGAGGGATTATCCGGATTATCGGGATTATCCGGATTATCGGGATTGTTTGGATTGTCCGGATTGCTCGGCGGATTATTTGGCGGATTTTCCGGTGGTTTCTCCGGTTCTTTATCCGAGGTATCACTTTTAATCGTATTAGTCACCACAAAGGTCACACCCTCTTTGGTAATACTGACCTCATAACCGCTCGGTATCTCCTCTACGATATTCCATTTAAATTCATCGGACAAATCCTCCCAAGTATAACGCCAATTATTCTCTTTGCTTAAAACTACGCTGTCATAGACCTCGCCGTCACGCAATAATTGCACAGTAATGCTTTGGGGGCGAGTGGTGCTATTGTTATCGTTCCAGACCTTGAGCACCTTGCGCGTGATAAATTCCGGCGTAGGTGTAGGTGTGGGCGGAGTGGGCTTTTTATCTTTGTCGTATTTAACATTAGCAGTGATTTGATACAGCCAGGTATTATTCTCCATATCCTGCGTAGGTAGCATGACCATAAATGGCTGCGGATCATAGCGGTAGCCATTTTGCTTGTGTCGCTCGCCTAAAACCAGGTATAATCCCGGAATTAACTTTTTGTCTCCGCCGGGAAAGGTCAATTTACCCTGACTATCAGTCACACCGCTATCGGTTGGCGTGATTTTGTCGTGCAAGACATAGCCCTCTAAGGTCGAAGCTAATGCTTTCCACGCTTCGTCATTTTTTCCGCGGATATCGACCGAGAAATCCTTAAAATCATCGACTACCGTTAATTCCCCATATTTATCGACAGTAGCGACGAGATACAGCGAAAATTTCGCATTGCTCAGTGCTCTATCACCATCTGTATAATGAATCGTGAGATTGACATCGGTATCTAAATTAATCACACCGGCTGCCAGAGCACTAAGCGGTAGCAGCATGATAAATACACCCACTGTCACCAGAGCAATAATGCGCTTAAATCTATCCATCGATGTCACCTCCTAGCTTTTTTCTCCCTTTTCGGTAATAATAAACCTACTATTAACACTAATAAAATCGGTATTGCCACGATTGGCGCCACTAAAAGCGGCTCTATTTGAATCGCATCAGCCGCTACCCGCACGCTCTGATACTCCGCCAGATTATCCACCCTATGCCCTCGCACCAATAAACGCTGGGTGTTGATGCCATACGGTGTGCAAGTGACCAATGTACAATAATCCATGCCCTCGCTGATTTCCAGCGACTCGGTATCATCAGGCTCTACGATCAATATTTGGTCGACCTCATAGGTCAGCACCTCGTCGAGGATACGCAACATAAAAATATCGCCCTCGGCTAATCTATCTAAATGAGTAAAGAGCTTGGCACTGGGTAGTCCCCGATGCCCTGATAATACACAATGCGTACTCGCCCCACCTACCGGCAGGCTCGACCATTCCAAATGACCTACTGCCGTTTGCAAGACAGCATCATCTGTGCCATGGTAAATCGGCAAACTACAGGCTATTTCGGGAATTTCGATATAGCCCATGACCCCGGTACCGGAAATGTTTAATAAATCATCATACTCCGCTTTTTGCGTTTCGCTCAATACATACCCACTATGCCGATTGAGCAGGGTTTGATTATACTTGCTCGCTTTTTCCCAAAGCTCGTCGTACTTATTATTTTCCATATGAGCGATATCCTCCGCATAGGTCGCAATCGCTCTGGTCTGGTGAAAAGAATTCCAGTAATTACTCACTGATGGATACAGCAGCAAGGACAGCCCCAGCAGAAGCACGCTAACTAAAATAATATTTGTTAAGTTGTTTTTATTCTTCTGCATTAGGGTTCTCCTTGCTACTGTGCTTTATTTGCACAGCAGCTATACTAAAATATTATCTCCAACTTATTTCGTGCTCATACGCTTTCTGGTAACTAATAATACCCCTGCGCCTAAAACTAAAATCGAGCCTACTGCATAAAAGATAGTAGTACCCACACCACCGGTAGACGGTAATTGTGTACCTTTATTATTTTCTACTTCAGCAGTACAGGTGTCATATTTTAATTTATTGTCATCGTTTTCATCTTTATAGACACCTTTGATTTCTACCTTTTTATCAGTTGTCAAAGGATTAAATCCGGCAGGTGCGACAATTTCACGCAAATAATAGGTATCTTTGTCTAAACCTGTGATAGAAATATAGCCATCAGTACCGGTAGTTAATACTGTATTGGTAGGCCATTTTGCAGGATTGCTTGCATCTGCTTCAGCAGGAATATCAGCGCTCCATCCGGTGAGCTTACCATCTTCAATAATCGCTACTTGATTTTTAGCAGAATTCAATAAAACAAATTTTGCATCTTTTAATGGTATCTTTGTACCTGATTCAGTACCGGGGGTATATTTATATACTTTCATATCATAGGTGTAGGTTGTAGTCGTAGAATCCGTAGTTTTCTCGCCATCACCATAGGTCAGATTTGTTGTATTCAGATTACCGGTCAAACCAACATTTGCACTTGTGTTTAATTTTGCACTGTAAGTAACTACAATCTCAGTATTAGTTGTAATTTTGTTTAAATACGCCTCAGTAAATGCAATCTCAAAAGTACAAGTTTTTCCGTCGTGAGTTTTATTAAATGCTACATTAGCGATAATTTCTTCCGGGTCACTGTCTTTAACTTTAATAACACCGGTATTGCCATCTTGAGCTACGGTTATTGCATTACCATTAATTGTAATAGAACTTTTATTTAAGGTTAAGCCGTCACCCATAATATCGTGCAAGACATAATTTTCTGCACCCTTTTTAGCGGTAATAGTGGTTTGAAAGTTTACTGTTTGATTAAAATCAGCATCATTAGATGTGGTCCATTGACCGGGATTGCTATCTTCCTCTACTTTTTTCTCTGTAACAGGACGACCTTCATTTTTTTCCTGCACATCTGCCTTAGGGGTAGTAGTAGTTAAGCTGCATAATGCACCTAAATTAGTGTCTACCAAATAGTAACCTAAATTTAAATCTGTAAACTCTACTTTTTTGGTGCTATCAGCAGTTTCTTGACCTTGATTTGTAATGCTATTTTCTTTAGCATATTCTTTAGCTAATTTAGCAAAGGTAGCAAAATCAGCACCGTCTACAGCAGTTACATAGCCATTTGCATCAGTTTTTAAATATACATCTTTAATGCCTTCACTTTCAATAAAACTTTTCCAGTCTGTGCTTGCTTTGTATAAGTAGGATTTGATAGTAGAATCAAAACCTTGTAAATCTAAGATTTTATAAATTGTATAGGTAATGCCCTCTTCTGCATTAGTAATAGTAATAGTGCCTTTTTCCGTATCAGCCAATGCTATTGAGCTCATGCCCAAAGACAGAACCAAAGCTGCTATCAAAAGCAAACTGGTTATTTTTCTACATTTTTTCATTATTACTCCTCTTTTCTGTATAATTTTCTTTTGCGGACGATTGTGGTATCAGGGGGAGACATCACCCTTTCGAGGGCGGTGCCTTTTATATAATAGGACACTTGCTAATAAAATTAAAAGCGTACCTCCTATGGTATACCCATATACTCCTCTGCCACCGGTCTGCGGTAATTCATAGCGAATGAGGGCATTGGTAAAGATGATATTTTTATCAGCTATCTCGCTACCATCTTTCCATACCTGAGCTATATTAGCCTGTAGTCCCTCGGCATTGGTGACAGTGATTTTGACGATATAAACTGCTTCGTCATAATCCGTCAAATTATCATTAGGATCAGCCACCTCAGTGATTTTGTAGTAGAAATCCTGAGATGAAGTATTTATCACACTCCGCGGATAGTCGATCGTAAATTCGCCTGCTACCGCTTCGTTGGTGATATTTAGCGTTATTTCTTTGGTAAATGGCGGATCTACCCCACTTTGGTCGTCATAGCTTTTGATCTGCTCTAAGCGGAATTTATAGCTATGCTCCGTACCATCAGGTGCAGTCAACTGCTTGGTAATAGGTATCTCGCAACTCGTACCACTTTCCTCGTTAATAACGGTGACAGCAACTGCCGTACCTGGTAGGATAGTACCACCGGCAGGTGGGCTGGTTGCCTTGCCGTCTATCTCGTAGCTCACTGTGTAGCCTAATTCGGTAGCACCTATCTCACTCACCGTAAAGGTACTGCCGGCTAGGATATTGCCAATCACTGCCGTTTCATCAGGTGCCAAAACTATCTGCCCGGCTACACCTACGGTGTACTCGGTACCATTCACCGTATATTTTGTCCCTACCGGCAGTTTAGTGCCGTCTAAGCTCACCTCAAAGGTGAATTTTTCCAGAGCCTTTTTCTGCGGATAGGTCTCTAACTTTTTCGTAATGGTAAGCGAGCCTAATTTCGTCAAATCGACATGGTTTTTAAAGCTAAACACTGTCGAGCCATCGGACATATCCTTGACCGAGCTATCAAATCCCTTAAATTTATCTGTATCCACAGTCACATCGTAATTAGTAGTTGTACTGGAGCCATCTACTGTGACTGAGCCATACTGGGTAAAGATGCTTTCGTCCAAAAGCTCGCGCACATAATATTTACCGGAGTTCTCGGTAATTTTGCTAAAGACTGCTGTCTCGTTCGCCTTGATTTTAAAGATACCGTTTTTATCTGTTGTTCCGGTGCGAATTTTGTTGCCGGCGGTATCTAGGACATCATACGCGACATTAGCCCCGATAAACGGCGTCTCGGTCTTTGTGCCATCGTTATTAGCCCGTAATACTTGGAATGCAAAGTCCGGATTGCCCAAAAGGTCTATCTTTTCCTGCTCATCGACGCTTAATGTCTTGGTGACGGAGATACTGTTTTCTCTAAGCAACGGGAAGTTGAAATTCATCCGGCAGACACCGGAACCCGAGCCACGCTCCATATAGTAGAAATTAAACTTGTGATGCGAATAATCCTTGAAAGTACCTTTTTCGTTCAAATCCGCACTACTACCGAGTATATCTGAAAATTTGACCTCTTTATATGATGTGCTCGATACATCACCGGTTTTGGTGTCTAACGAGTAATAGTAAACCATACCGTTAACAAAGTCGATTTTACCACCGACATGGCGATGAATACCGGATAAATCCAAAAATAGCTTGCCATCGATATACACCCAGACATCGTCATCACCGGTAAAGTAAAACTCCATCGGCTGATCGCCTTTGAGCCCAGTCATGCCGTCATTAGGCTGCATGAAATCCATCTTCATCTCC
>CAYTOM010000002.1:0-20405 GCA_964439335.1 uncultured Peptococcaceae bacterium
CTAGCAGCACTATTAACGCCCACAATTACCGGAAATTTTCGCCGGATTGAGTGATTAATTTTGATCTTTCGCCATTTTGATCGATACCGGAGCGAAATCTCCTAAAAAGCTATGGCAGCATAGCGGTCTACCGCAAATGCCGATACCACCGAGCATTTTGGCTTCGTCACGCACGCCGATTTGTCTAAGCTCGATACGGGTACGAAATACAGCGGCTAAATCTTTGACTAATTCACGAAAATCCACTCTGCCATCGGCAGTGAAAAAGAAAATAATTTTGCTGTTGTCAAAGGTATACTCGACATTGGTTAATTTCATTGGCAGATTGTGATCTGCTATTTTTTTCAGGCAAATTTCAAAAGCCTCGGCTTCTTTTTGCCGATTGATAGCGACCTTTTGGTCGTCCTCGGGGGTAGCGATACGAATGACACTTTTTAACGGCGGGACGATTTCTTCGTCGGATACTTCACGAGGATTAATAACGACTTCACCGTATTCGACTCCGCGCGAGGTCTCTACGATAACATGATTTTCGGTAGTAATGGCGAGATCGTCCGGAGAGAAATAATATATTTTGCCGGCGGGCTTAAAGCGCACACCAATAACTGTAGGCATAGGATCATGCTCCTTTCTATTTCTGATTTTGCCCTAGGAGGGCAGAAATTTCTAAAAAACAAACGATTAGAGTTAATTCAGGCGAGACATTTTGCTTGAGATATCCTTGGTATTTGCGGAGCAAATCTAAAATAGGAAGGATATCCGGGCAAGCGGTATATTGCTGATAAGTCGCTAAGCAGTCTTTATTCATCAGCAAATTTTCATTTTGGCTAAGCCTGAAAATGAGTAAATCGCGGTACCATAAAGCTACAAAGTTCAAAATAAGGTTGGCTTTAGCTTTATTGGCTTTCCAAGCACTGCATTGTGCGAGGATTTCGAGGCGATTTTTAGCACCTAATTGCTCGATAAACGAAAATACTTCTTGGCGCAAGGGGAAAAATTCCGCATCGTTTAAGATATTTTGGGCTGTTTGGACAGAGCCTGCCGCTAAAGGCGCAATAGCTCTTGCCTCTATACCTAAAATTTCAGTGATAATTTCCGCCGTAAGAGATTGAAATTTGATAATCGTGGCGCGCGAGCAAATAGTAGGCAAAATAGCCTCTAATTTGGAAGTAATGAGGATAAAGACAGTTTTTTCTTTCGGTTCCTCGAGAATTTTCAGCAGACTATTAGCGGCTTGCTCGGTTAACAGATGGGCATCATTGATGATGATGACCTGATAGCCTCCCTCAAAACTATGTAAAGCGGTGATATTTGCCAGAGCATGGACTTGCTCTAGTTTAATCGAAGAACCGCTTGGTTCGATTAAAAATACATCGGGATGCTCATTGTGCGCAATTTTTACGCAAGAGGAGCATACACCGCAGGCATCGGTTGTTTTGTGGAGGCAATTTAGGTACTGGGCAGTGGCTAAAGCAGTCTTTTTTTTGCCGACACCTTCGGGGCCGCAAAATAAATAGAAATGCCCGGGGCGATTGTCCAGGACAGACTTTAGCAAATTTAAAGCTGTAGCTTGTCCTTTTATTTCTGCGAAACTCACCCTTGCCACCTCCCTTATCTTTTACAGTATAGCGTAAAAATAGCGCAAAAGCAAGTATTATTTGCTTTCATCTAAGATGGTTAAGGTCTGATAGTTGGGGTAGCTTTGGAGCAAAGAGGCGATATCGGCAGTAATAATTTCCCCCGGGACGACTAAGGGGATACCCGGAGGATACCTAAGGATAAACTCTCCACAGACGCATCCGATAGCGGTATTTAAAGGCACGCTTTTCTTTGTTCGCCAGATGGAATCGGCTAATGGATAGCGCATCGGCGGTATTTGGGGGGTGTAAAATGGTGGCTGGAGAGGACGCTTAGCAACAGCTAGACTGCTTTGCTCAATTTCTATTAAGGAATCAAGTATTTTTTGGGTATAATCGGGAGTTATCTTTAATGGTAGTAGCAAAAGTACACTATTAGCTTCGCTCATTTCGACATAGATTTGGCGCTTTTCTAATTCTTGGGCAAATTCACCGCCACTAAAAGCGCTAGAGGATAAATTGAGCTTAAATGGATCCTGCCGCCAAGAGGGATCATGCAAGATACTGATAGTTTGTAATTGCGAGATAGCTGTGGACAGACGGTTGATTTCACCTAGCGAGTGGTCGATATCACTTTCGCCCCATTCAGCCATATAGATAGATGCGGATTCTAAGGCACTGAGCATCAGATAGGAGGGCGAAGTGCTTTGGAGAATATCCAAGGCGATAGCGACATCGTTTCCGGTATAGCTATTACCGACTAGCAAGCAACTGGTGCCGGTTACGGCAGGCAGAGTCTTGTGCCAGCTTTGTACGACTAAATCCGCACCTAAAGTAAGCATCGAGGACGGTAAAGCCTCATGAAAGCTGAGATGTGCGCCATGCGCCTCATCGATGATAGTGCATAAATTGTTTTCCTTAGCAATTTTCAAAAGCTCCTCATTTTGCCAAGTAATTCCCTGATAGGTAGGATTGACGATTAAAAGATTGTGGCAGTTGGGGTGCTCAATGATAGCTTTTTTGAGGGTTTCCGGAGCAACACCCAATGGTAATCCCCAAGTAGGATCTAAAGCTACCTCTAAATAGATAGGCTTGGCATGGGCTAGCAATAATCCGTAGTAAATACTGCGATGGCAATGGCGAGGGATAAAGATTTCCTGCTCACGACCGATAGACAAAATAGCCGCGTGCAAGCCTACCGTAGAGCCATTGATGAGGTAGTGAGCTTCTTTGGCGTGAAAGATAGCAGCGGCTTGGTCTTGGCTTTGGCGGATGATACCGCTTGGGTGGTGCAAATCGTCTAAGCCATTTAATTCGGTAATATCATAGGAAAAGATTTTTTCACCCCAGGCTTCTTTTAATTCAGAATTTAGAATAGTGCCGTTTTTATGCCCGGGCATATGCGCGGAGAGAGGTTTTTTCGCACGATGCTTTTCGAGGGCGTTGAGGATAAATGATTGATACATAAAAATACTCCTTTTTAATTTAGGTAGTGAAAATTTGCGATGCAGTAGAAAAAACTAAAGTATTATTGTCAATATTATAATGATAGAAAGATAAAGGGAGAAAAATTGGGAATTTTGCGTGGAAAAATGTTTGTTTTTTCGGCTAAATAGTTTATAATAAGTATACTCTAATAAATCAGCTATCGAGGTGAGATGATGGAAAGCACAAAAGAAGTAGAATTTTATTTAAAAAATGCTTATCGCGCCTTGCTTGAGCTACTAAAATGCTTGCCCGAGGGAGAAATTGCCCCCAAAGAGCTGGCTGTGTATGATTATTTGACGGGAGAGTATTGCTATTGTGTGCTTTCTACTAATCAAGAGGAAATTTGCTTAAAAATATATCAAACTGCGGAAGCATTTGTGAATTATCTGGAAGCTAAAAAAGAAGGCACGAATGATTTTTATACCGAATCAGCCTTGATTGCTCAGGAATATATCGCGGTGTATTTTGTGCCGGAGGCAGGATTGAGCCGGGCGGCACAAGAATTGTACCAAGAGTATGCCTTTAAATGGCGTGGGTATTGGCCGCTTTTTTGCTATAGAAAGCAGGGCAAAGCCGAAAAGGTCTTGTGGGACAAAAATTTGCTTATTTGTTTAAGCGGTGTCTTGGAAAGATTGCACGAAATGCTGCATCAAAAATCCTGGGCTGATGATTATTTGCGCAGAGATAATCAAGAAAAACCACTACAGACGGATAGTATCCTCTTGTGGGATTATCAAGGAGCAGCAGGCTGGCAAAAGCGCTCGTTGGCATTGAGCGAAATTTATGCCAAGCTAGCTCCTATCACCTATGAAAACAGTTTTTTAATGAAAAAAATCGCGCACAAGCAATCTGACGAAATGATTTATGAGATGAGCTGGTTTTATATCCCGATTGAGCAAAATATCGGCTATGAGAGCTACTATCCACGATATGCTAATTTAGTTAATTTAGATGACGGGCAAGTGCTTTTCAGTGTGCTGGGGACACCGGCATCCGATGAATTTCAAATTATCGAGGCTTTAACCCAAAATATAGCTAAGCAAGAGAAAAAGCCCGGCTATATCATGACAGCAGATTATAGTTTGTGGCGATATTTAGAGGATTTTTGTGCTAAATGCGGTATTAATTTGCGCTTAATCGAGCAGGGATTTATCAAAGACCGTATCAGCGAGGGATTTCAATATATGCTGGCGTCTGTAGGTAAGTCGGATAAAAATACCACTGTTAATACCGACAGGATAGTTGATTTAAAAAGCTATCGCCAAAAATTTGATAAAAGTTAGACATATGAATTAATTATAAAACTTTTTGGAGCTACTGTAAAGGAAAAATGCGGTAGTTTTGCCTGAAAAAAAGGAGATAGACAGGCTTTAGTCGAATTAAATAAGCAAATAATACTTTTTATTTGTGAAAGGAGGATGGGCTTATGACGGCAGAAGAAAGAGAAGCGATGATTTTAGTTTTAGCAGCACGCAAAAAGGTGTATAGAATATTGCAGGATTTTTGGATGCATGAGCCCGCTATGACTCAGCTGGAGGCTTTGTATGATCCGGCATTAGGGGTAGCCTTGGAGCTATTGACTCCGGAGGGCGAGAAAAGTTTGAAAGAATCCTTAGAGGATTTGCATGTGAGCAGTGAGGATTTTAATGAGGAATATCTCAAGGGAATTAAGCGCGAGTATTATGCGATGCTGTCTCCACGCCCGGATAAACCGGCGGCACCATTTGCGACTAAGTATAGAGCACTTTCGCCGGAGGCACTGCATGAGGAGATGCTCGTAATCAGTGCGACCTATGAACGCTATGGCACCAGAAAAAGCGAGACTGAAATGGCGGCAGAGGGCTATTTAGCTATGGAGCTCAGCTTTATGGCGCGGACTTGCGGTTTAGCCCAGCAGGCTATCGAAATGGGTATCGATAGGAGAGCCAAACAGCTTTTTGATGAGCAGCATTGGTTTTTAAATGACCATTTGCTTTTGTGGGTGCCTATTTGGACCAATGCCTTGCGAGAATACGGCAAGGATAGCTTTTATAGCAGATTAGCTTATTTGACGGAGCATTTTTTAATGTGCGATGCCCAAGGATTAGAGGAAATCAGTACAATGGTATAAATATTTTACTGTAATATGCTATAATTTGCGGCTGAAAAATAATGAAATCGTATGATGGGGGATAATCATGCAGAAAAGATGGCAGAGATTAGTAGGCATAGGACTATTGGTGGCAATGGGGGCTTTGTGCGCCTACAGCTGGCCGGTGAGTGGTCTATGCAAAGTTTTAGTGCGGACTCATGAATTACTATCGCCGGTGGAGGTGCCTCAAGAGGACATCACTCCGGAGTGGATGATTATTTTAGTCAATGAGGAGCATCCCTTGGAGGCGGAAATAGGCTTTACCCAAGCTACAGTCGGCGGATATATCATAGATGAACGCATCGAAGCGGATTTACAGGCGATGATAGCAGCGGCAAAGGCTGAGGGTATCACTATTCGCCCTTGCTCTGCTTATCGCTCCATCGAAAAGCAGACTTATCTATTTGAGCGCAAGATCAAGCAGTATCAAAATGCCGGCTATAATTATGAGGAGGCTTATAATATTGCCAAAACTATCGTAGCGATACCGGGCACCAGTGAGCATCATACGGGGCTTACTTTGGATTTGATTACGCCGGAGTATCAGCAGTTGGATAGCGGATTTGAAAATACTAAGGCGTTTAGCTGGCTTAATGAGCATAGCACCGAGTATGGCTTTATCCTGCGCTATCCCAAGGATAAAGAGGATATTACCGGTATTATCTATGAACCATGGCATTATCGCTATGTGGGGGTAAATGCGGCACAAGTAATCAAAGAAAACGGTTGGTGCCTAGAGGAATATGTCGATAATTTAGCCAAAGAACGCGAGGAAAAAACTCCGGGTGGTTTGAGTGGAGCTTTGGATAAATTAAGCACAGAAATAGAAAATCAAGAGCAGAGTAAATAGAAATGTATGAAGGAGTGTGGAATAGTTGTTGTTTTCCGGTTCGTTAGTAGCGATGCTTAGCGGTGTAGTGATAGTCTTAGTGACTATCACAGTGCATGAGCTGGCGCATGGCTATGTAGCGTATTTATTAGGTGATAATACGGCAAAAAATGCCGGGCGGTTGAGCTTAAACCCAATCGCGCATTTGGACCCGTTGGGAGCGATACTTTTATTTGTGACCGGTTTTGGTTGGGCGAAACCGGTGCCGATCAATCCCTTTTATTTTAAGGGCAATCGCTCGCGTGGAGTGATGCTGGTTTCGATAGCAGGACCATTGTCCAATATTGTTTTAGCGTTAATTTTAGCCTTAATTATACCCTTGGTGGCTAATTTTAATATGACTGTAGCGCAAATCATCGCCAGTGCAGTATATTTAAATATTTATATGGCGATTTTTAACCTTTTGCCGATACCACCGCTTGATGGCTCGAAAATTTTAGCCGGCATTATCCCTAAAGGAGCGGCGTATAAATATTTAGATGTCATGGATAGATATGGCATGATCATTTTGCTTTTGTTGGCTATCAGTAATGTCTTTGGGCGGATTATTTCACCGATTGCCGGCAGTATTTATACCGCTTTTGTGACTTTGGGCTTTATGCTGTTTTAGGAGGAGCAATGGCAGAGGAAAAATATTGCGTGCGGTTGGACAATTTTGAGGGACCGTTGGATTTATTGCTCCATTTGTTAGAGCGCAACAAGATGGATATTTATGATATCCCGATTGCGGAGATTACCAAGCAGTATTTGGCATATTTGCAGGCGGCGGAGGAAATGAATCTGGAAATCGCCAGCGAATTTTTGGTGATAGCGGCGCAATTAATCAGTATCAAAGCTAAAACTTTGTTGCCGAAACCGCCGAAAGAGGACGAGGATACCGAGGATCCGCGCGAGGAATTGACCAGAAGATTGTTAGAATATAAATTTTATAAGGAAGCTTCGGTAGAATTAAAAGAGGCAGCCGCTAAAATGCAGGACTATGGCTTTAAGGAGATAGATATAGCTGATTTAAGTCGCGATTTTACGATAGATAATCCGGTGGAAAATGTATCGCTTGAGCAATTATGGCAGGCGTTTAGCCGAGTTTTGCAGCATGTGCAGGAGGAAAAGCCGCAATTGGTTTTAAATCGGGAGAGCTATGAGATCGAGGCTATGATGGATCTGGTGATAGATACATTATCCTTACAGCCCTCGGTCGAATTTACCGAGCTTTTTACTCCGCCTTATAATAAGCGCAAGGTCATCTCGGTTTTTTTGGCTTTGCTGGAGCTTTACAAGATGGGAGCGGTGCTAATTCGCCAAGATGAGAATTTTGGCAGTTTGTGGCTGATTAAAAATGAGCCAAAGGAGGAAACTGATGCTTTTTGAGCAGGAAATCAAAGCAATCGTGGAGAGTTTGCTTTTTATCACCAATAAGCCTTTGAGTGTAGAGGAGATTAAGGAATTAAGCGGCTTTCAGACTGAGGAAATAAATGAGGTTTTGCAAATATTGATTGACGAATGTCAAGCTGCTGACCGTGGGATAGAGATAGCCCAACTGGCAGGGGGATATATCTATGTCACGAAAGCGAAATATAAAAAATATATCGAAAAAATGTACAAGCCTCAGATGAGCAGTCTGTCAGCGGCGGCATTGGAGACATTAGCAATAGTGGCGTACAAACAGCCGGTCACAAAAGGCGAGATAGAGTTATTGCGTGGGGTAAATGTCGATGGGGCGATGAGCACTTTGCAAAATAAAGGCTTAGTCGAGGAAAAAGGGCGCAAAGATGTCATTGGCAGACCGATTCTATACGGGACAACAGCGGCTTTTTTGCAGTTCTTCGGACTGAATACCTTAGAGGATTTGCCTAAAAAAGAAGAAGATCAGGAATACTTTGCGATGAGCATTTTTACTGATGAGGAAAAAAGTACCGAAGAGTGATTTCGGTACTTTTTGCTTTAGATGTGTTAAAATTGCGGTGAAAAAATTTTATCTGAGCAGGCTGATGAATTGACTAAACAGAATTAAACCTGCTATAATAATGATGGCGATGAGCAAGAGCATTTTTGCGTCCCCTTTATAAATTATTGTGTACAGTTAATATGCTCGCTAAAATAGAGATTATACATAGAAAAATAGGATAATTTGTCAGTATTGGCAGGTGGAAATAGTGCGAGGGAAATTGGCAGAGTATTTGCCGAATAATGAAATTGTCAGCTCGCTTGGGCGCACGCTTTTACTTAGTGGGAGTATGTTTATTTTAAGCGTGTTTTTGGGCAAAATCGCAGTTGGAGCGACAAACTTTTTATTTATGCTCAACAATACGGAGATGCTGTTTAATATTTATCAAAGCAGTATTTTAGCGGTTTTGCTGATATGGTGGCTGCGAAATGTCGAAGCGCAAAGTGCTGAAAAAATGGGCTTTCGGCGGATAGGCTTAAAAACAGTTGGTTTAAGTATGGTTTGCGGAATAATAATTTTTGTAGGCTTATTATTGGGGGCAGATTTTTGTGGGAGATTATGGCCGGAGCAAATACAGGCTCAACCGCTGATAGTGCAGGCGGAAAATGCTGTATCACTATCAGAAATAGTCGGTATTTATTTTTTGAGCGTGGTAGTAGCACCGATAAGCGAGGAAATAATGTTTCGCGGTTTTATTTATCAGCATAGTCGCGAATGCTTAGGCAAGCTAGGGAGTATAGTATTTACCTCGCTTTTATTTGGCTTTTTGCATTTTGATTTATATAGATTTGCGTTGCTGTTTTTAGCCGCAGTAGGCTTAAATATTTTGCGCGAAATATCCGGCTCGCTTTATGCGTCGATGATCGCCCATAGTGTGTGGAATATATGTATGCTGAGTATGGTATTTTTGTTTTAGGAGGATATAGATGGGGAAATTAACAGTAGGAGATAGAGTGCAATTAGTGATAGACGGCATTTCTCATCAGGGTTGTGGTGTCGGGCGCCTAGATAAAATGGTGGTTTTTGTCGAGGGTGCATTAATGTCTGAGGAGATAGTTGCCGAAATTACCGCAGTTAAAAGCAATATGGCATATGGCAAGCTATTGGAAATAGTAGTGCCTGCGCCAAGACGCCTGGATTTTGCCTGTAAAGTGGCAAAAGATTGCGGAGGGTGTGCCTTGCAGCAGGCAGATTATCAGTGGCAATTAGAAATGAAAACCCAATTGGTGCGTGATGCTTTGAAACGAATTGGGCATATGGAAATCGAGGTACCTCTGGCTTTAGGCATGGAGGAACCATGGGCATATCGCAACAAAGGTCTGTTTCATGCGACCTATGAGGCAGGCAGCGTGCAGTTGGGATTTTTCGCGCAGGGCTCGCACCAATTAATTGCCGCCGAGGAATGTTTGCTTTTTCCGCCCAGAGTAAATGAGCTTGTCAGCTATTTAGAGGAAAAACTGACTCGCGAGGGCAAAGTCGGCTATATCCAAAATGTCTTGATCAGATACAGTCGTCTAAATGGCGAGTTGATGGTCGTTTTTGTGACCAAGGATCAGGCGTGGCGCTTAGGAAAATTTGCGGATAGATTGCGACAGGATTTTCCGGAGGTCGTGTGCGTGTATCATAATGTCAATACTAATCCGAAATTAATGCTGGGAAAAAGTTTCAAGCTCCTCAGTGGGCAGGAATATTTAGTGGATAGCATCGGTTATTGTAGGTTTAAATTATCACCGCAGTCATTTTTCCAGATTAATAATCAGCAAGCCAAGGTGCTATATGATTTAGTGCGTGAATATGCTGCTCTATCCGGTACGGAAAGGGTGCTGGATTTATACTGTGGGATAGGGACGATCGGCATTTATTTGGCAACTGAGGCTCAAGAGGTCTTTGGTGTAGAGTCTATCCCCCAAGCAGTGCGTGATGCAAAGGAAAATGCTCTGCTGAATAATTTGACTAATTGCACTTTTGTCGCGGCGAAAGCCGAGGATTGGTTGGGTAAATGGCTAAAAACCAACCAAGCAGATGTCATCATCGTAGATCCGCCTCGTGCCGGGTGCCATCAATTTTTGCTGGAAGCCTTGGCTGAGAGCAATTGTGAGCGTATTGTGTATGTATCGTGTGAGCCGACAACACTGGCTCGTGATGTGGCGTATTTGACGAAAGCAGGCTATAAATTAGAAAAAATTCAGCCGGTAGATATGTTTCCCCAGACAGCATCGATAGAAAATGTCTGCTTGCTACAAAAATAAGTCTTGACAGTAATCGTGCCGGGGAGTAAGATAAAAGGAAACTTTTTTTGAAAGGAAGTAGTTTTTTGGAGCGTGATTTAACTTCCGGCAGCATTTTAAAAAGTGTGGTTTATTTTTCACTGCCGTATTTATTGTCATACTTTTTACAGACACTTTATGGTATGGCAGATTTGTTTATTATCGGTCAATTTGGCGAGGTCGCCGATGTGACCGCCGTTGCCAATGCTAGCCAGGTCATGCATATGCTGACGGTAATTATCGTGGGCTTGGCGATGGGAGCGACAGTGACGATAGGGCGCTATGTAGGCGCCAAGCGATTTAGCAATGCGGCGCGCGCTATCGGTAATACGGTTGTACTTTTTGTCGGACTATCGCTGGTTTTGACGGTGATACTGCTGATATTTACGGATAATATTGTCGCCTTGATTAAAACTCCGCAGGCAGCTGTGGCAGGTACTATCAGCTATTTACGGATTTGCTTTATCGGTGTACCGTTTATTGTGGCGTATAATATTTTGAGCGCTGTTTTTCGCGGTATGGGCGATTCCAAAAGCCCGATGTATTTTATAGCAGTGGCGTGTGTGCTCAATATCGGCTTGGATTATTTGTTTATGGGTGCATGGCAGATGGGACCGAGCGGTGCGGCATTAGGTACGGTCTTAGCGCAGAGTGCAAGTGTCATGGTAGCATTGGCGGTGATTTTTAAGCGCAATTTGGAAGTCAAAATCAGTGCGGCTGATTTTCGCCCTGATAAAAAATGTATGACGGAAATTTTGAAAATCGGCTTGCCGGTGGCGGCGCAAGATGGCTTTATCCAGGTGTCGTTTATCATTATCACGATTATTGCCAATGTGCGTGGGTTAGATGATGCGGCGGCGGTCGGTGTGGTCGAAAAAATCATCGGGATGTTTTTCTTGGTACCGTCATCAATGTCGGCGGCGGTGTCGGCTTTGGCAGCGCAAAATATCGGCGCACGCGAATACAAAAGAGCGCGCAGTGTCATGTGGTATGCGCTTGCGTTTGCGGTTTCTTTTGGTGTTATAGTTTCGATTTTGACTCAATTTGGCGCTGAGAGCTTGGTTAGATTGTTTGAGGACGATGACAATGTGGTCGTGTTAGGGGGGCAATATTTACGCAGCTATATTTGGGATAGTGCTATAGCGGCGATGCATTTTTGCTTTAGCGGATATTTTTGTGCTTTAGGCAAATCAGGGATATCCTTTTTGCACAATGCCCTATCGATAGTTTTGGTGAGGGTACCGCTATCCTATCTAGCTTCGATGAAATATGCCGATACCTTGTTCCCAATGGGGCTAGCCTCACCGTTAGGCTCATTATTATCGGTCATCATTTGCGTGATTGCTTATGTGATAATTTATCAAAAGCAGATGAAGAGAGCAAAATATACTCAAAAAGGATAATTGGTGATAATTGATTTAATTGAGGATAATTTGGCATAATATGCGTAAAAAAATAAACCGTCAAAAGACGGTTTATTTTTTACGAGTTATTTTATTTTGCCGGGGATAATTACAGCTAAGACTGTATAAATTTCCAAACGACCTAAAAGCATCAGCACAATCATCCACACTTTGCCCAAGATAGGCATAGCGGCGTAGGATTCGGTAGGACCAAATGCACCGACCGAGGGACCGATATTGCATAATGTACTGGCAGATACCGTGAAACTTTCTAAGAGATTTAAGCCCAAAAAGGCGAAAATCAAGGTCGAGATTGCTACTAACAGAAGAACTAAAAAGAAAAATGTCCCGACACTGATGACCAATGTCTCCGGAATGACGGTATTATTTATCTTTTGTCTGGTGACCAATCTAGGGTGGATATAGCGCTGGATATCAATGTAGGCTTGCCTAAACAAAATGACATAACGGTCGATTTTGATACTGCACGAGGTCGATGAGGTACATCCACCGCAGAAAAAGGCGATAATGATTAACCCCAAAGAGAATGCCGGCCATAATTCATAATCCGCAATGACAAAACCGGTGGTGGTGATGATGGAGATGATTTGAAAGACGCCTTGGCGAACGGCTTCTAAAAGTCGCATATCGCTATTTAAGGCTAAATCTAAAACCATCAGGAGGGCAAATATCCCACTGATTGCAAAATAGGCGCGAATTTCAGTGGTTTTGAAAAAAGTACGGAGCTTATGCTTGCTAAAAAATGTGCGATAATAAACGGCAAAATTAATTGTGCTGAGAAACATAAATATCGTGACTGCTATTTCTAAGACACCATTATGAAAATAGCCCAAGCTGGCATTTTTGGTAGAAAAGCCACCGGTAGATACGGTCGAAAAAGCGTGGCACATCGCATCAAAAGCAGGCATACCGCAAAAGAAAAAGATAGTGAAACTGCAACAAGTGAGGATAATGTAAATCGACCACATTATTTTGGCATTGTCACTGATACGCGGTGTGAGTTTTTCACTCAACAATCCCGGCATTTCCGCACGATATAATTGGGAGGAGCCGGAGGAGCCGGATAATATGGCAACGAACAAAACCAAGATTCCCATACCACCAAACCACTGGGTCATACTGCGCCAAGTGAGGATACTACGGCTCAAAATTTCGACATCGGGAATGACACTGGAGCCGGTAGTGGAAAATCCTGCCATAGTTTCAAAATACGCATCTAAAACTGAGCTAATAGAGCCTGTCAGCAAATATGGCAACATTCCAAAGATAGAGGCGATAAGCCAACCATAGGTGACTATGGCAAAGCCGTCTTTAGCGCGCATACTTTTATCGGTAGTGCAGAGCTTGCTTAAAAGAAATCCACAGATGATAGTCACCGGTATGCATATGAGAAAGGCTGTAGTATCGCTTTCGCGGTAATAGATGCCTACTAAAAGCGGCAAAAGCATACCTAAACCAATGACGATTAACAGTTTGCCAATCATATTGAAAACTACTTTTAATTGCATAATATTCCTGCCTTTATGAGTGATTTTCTGAAGCCGGATTTGAAAGCATGATCAAATTTCCATAGTATATTGTAGCTCACTCCCAATAATTAAGCAAGTAAAATATTTACAAAAATGGCATAGCGCACAAAAAAAGCAGGCAAGAAAGATTTCCTGCCTGCGATAATACTAAGTAGTTATTTTTTCACCGGAATAAACAAGCCTAAAATACTGCCGACGATTGCCGGTACGAGCCAAGCGATACCTAATTCGTAGAAGGGCAATAATTCGACGAAGGTAGTCAAAACGCCTAAATTGATATTTAAGCTGGTCGAGAAACTGTAAATTACGGAGACGATAAAGGCGAAAAGCAAGCCTAACCAATAAAATCCACGACGACCTTGGACAAATTTAGCAAAGAATGCTTGAACGCTGATAACGATAGTGACCGGATAAATGATAAGCAAAACCGGTAAAGAAATGGAAATCAAGGTGCTCAGACCGACATTGGCGATAGCAAAGCTGAAAATAGTTGCTACTAAAATGGTTTTTTTGTAGCCGATTTTCGGATATTCGGTAGCGATAAATTCGCCAAAAGCGGTAATCAAGCCGATAGCGGTAGTCAAGCACGCCAATACTACGGCGATACCGAGCAAAAATACACCAATCGTCCCGGTAGTAGTCTGAGCAATAGCGGTGAGCATTTGTCCACCATTAGCAAATGTGCCCAAAGAACCACTATAAGCACCGAGATAAGCCAAGGCAAAGTAAACCACTGCCAAAATAGCTCCGGCAAAGAAACCACTGATGATGGTGTATTTAGCGAGAGATTCTTTTGAGTTTACACCTAAGGATCTAATCGAGGTAATGACTACAGCCGCAAATGCCAAGCCTGCCGGACCGTCTAAGGCATTGTACCCCTCTAAAAAGCCGGCAAAGAAAGCATGATTAGCATAATTTCCGGTAGCTTGTCCGATTTCACCATACGGATGAATAACAGCGGTAATAAAAATTAACGCGATAGAGAAAAGCAAAAGCGGAGTGAGTATTTTGCCGACAATATTTACGATTTTGCCGGGATTAACGCTTAAAAAGTAGGATAAGAGGAAAAATATTGCGGTAAAAATCAAAGATGGGATAACGGTAGAGCCACCGTTTAAAAAGGGAATGACCGCAATTTCAAAGGATACGGTAGCGGTACGCGGCAAAGCAAACAAAGGGCCGATAAGCAAATAAACGCATAAAGCAAATGCGATAGAAAAGCCTTTGCCGACGATATTGCCCAATTCATTGACATTGTTGCCGATGATGCTGACCGCAGCGATTGCCAAAATAGCCAATCCCGCATCACCACAGACAAAGCCTAAAATAGCCGGAATATAGTTTTCACCGGCAGCTGCGCCCAAGGTAGGCGGAAAAATCATGTTGCCTGCACCAAAAAACATAGCAAAAAGCATCAATGATACGGCGGCGATGTTTTTAAAGCTCAAATGCTCCGAAGCAGAAGTACTTTTTTTCATAAAAACATTCCTTTCAAAGTTAGATAAAATATAATAAACGCTCCGACAAATCTCATAGAGAGCGAAAAATATATCCTGAATTTGGGATACACATTTTGACAAAATAGAGTATTGATAGGATTTTTTGCAGCTATCTCCAAAATTATACCATAAAAAAAGCTAAAAAGCAATGGTTATAATGGCTATAATAATGATTAATTAAAATAGAAAGCATAAGAAAACAGTATTATTTCGGAGTATAGCTTGGAATGTGCTATTCATAGGTGATATTGTGGTTGAAAACATATAAGGCTAATGCTATAATAGATAAAACTCATAATAAAGCTGATTTAGGAGGCAGGAGAATGAAACTAGCAGAAGCATTGCAGGAAAGAGCGGATTTGAATCGAAATATCGAGCAAATTAAAAGCCGTTTAAATAATAATGTCTTAGTCCAGGAGGGCGAGCAGACGGCAGAGAATCCTCGCATTTTAAAAGAAAATTTGGATCAGAGCATCAAAAGACTGGGGTATTTGATTGCGCAAATTAATAAAACTAACTGTGAGACGATAGTAGAGGGCGAGAGTTTGACCGAAATAATCGCTAAAAAAGATGCATTGGCTTTAAAAATTCATCTATATAAAGATATAGTTTACACTGCCGCCCAGACGGCGTATCGGGCGCGAAATACCGAAATTAAAATAAAATCTGCGATCGAGGTCGCTGATTGGCAAGCAGAAATTGACCGTATGGCAAAGGAGTTGCGCTTGCTGGATAATAAATTGCAGGAAAATAACTGGAAAACCGATTTGCTCGAATAATTTTAGGAGAGTAGTAGCGACAGGGTGAATATCACGCCGCGGCAGCGTCACGCCGCAAGTATGGTAGCGTAAAGAGCAGCGCAGGGTTCGATTCCCAGAGCATTGTTAGGCTCCGATCGTGTACAAACGCATGGTTATAATTAATCGTTATCACCGGATATTGGCTGTGGCTACGAGGGTGGGCAAGGGGTATTTGTATTTCAAAGCACAAATTACGCATATACAATTAATAAAAAAGATACTTGTTAGAGCAAGTATCTTTTTTTATGATATCAACTAAAAGTTTACACTGAAAAAGTAAATTTATCGATAATATGCAAGATGAATAATCGCTATTATAATAAAGGCAGTTAATGAATTCATAGCGACTAATAAATTCATCAATGAAAGGAGAAAATAATGGGTAACAAAGTTTTGGTTTTGGGAATCGATGGCATGGATCCCAAAATGTGCAGAAGATTAGTAGATGAGGGAAAATTGCCAAATATCAAAAAAATGCTAAAATTAGGTGCAGCACGCCATGATTTGGTGATGTTGGGCGGACAGCCTACTATTACTCCACCGATGTGGACGACGATGGCTACCGGCGCTTATCCGATGACGCATGGTATCACCTGCTATTGGAATTCACATCCAACGGAATTGGATCGTTTAGTTTATACTTTTGATACTTCGCTGATTAAAGCGGAGCAAATTTGGGAAAGTGCGGCTAAGGCTGGCAAAAAGACCTTGGTTTGGACATGGCCCTGCTGCTGGCCGGCTCGTATCGATAGCCCTGATTTGCATATAGTCGGGGGTTTGGCTCCGTTAGGACCTAATCATACTTCGGCTATCGTAGAAGATGACCATTTGACTTATGCTTCTGTTAATTGTAAAGAGGTAGGACCGCGTGAGCATATGGAATTAAAAGGCGGTGCCGGCTGTGTAATGTCTGATGATATGAAAGAAGGCAGTACCGGCAGCTATGTAGATAGTTTTAATGAAATGGGCACCGGCAATGCTTCGGCAGAGGGTAAATCCGATGATATCAAGATTGGCTCGATTGCACCAAAAGCCTTTTTGCTGTTTAATCATGAGGAAGGCGAGGAGCTTTCGGAAAGTGATAAGGCTGTCCAGACCTTTAATTCCCCGATTATTGAGCCGAAAAACTGGGCTCATGAGTTACCGGCAGGGGCTAAGGAATTTTATGTCATTGTTAATGCAGGCAAGAATCGTTTCCCGGCATTGTTGATTCAAAATGAAAACGGTGAATACGACCGCATCGAAATTTATACTAACAAAAAGCAGACTGAGCCATTTGTCAGCATTAAAGATGGGGAGTATTATCCGTTAGTTGTCACTGATATTCCTTTTGGCAGTGAAAAGATCAAAGCTACTCGCCATTTTACGATAGTTAAAATTGATCCGCAAGGCGAAAGCGTCATTGTTTCGGCAGGTAGTGCGCTGGCTATCGAGGGTGAAAGAACTTATTCAAACTGGAAACCGGAATCATTGTATCAGCAGACGGTGGATATCGCCGGCTATGTGCCTCATGCTATCGGTGTCGGCGGTGGATATCCGGAATTGATCAGTCGTCGGTCGTTACCGAGCTGGGATGTATTCCAAAAATGGCAGGCTACAGCACTTTTGGGTTTGATTGAGCAAAATGAGTACGATGCGGTATTTACCCATATTCATAACTGCGACCATATTGGTCATCCATGCTGGAGATGGGCAAAAACTCGCGCTAAATATGGCTATAATGATGAGAAAGTTTACCAAGGATTTTTAGAGGAAATTTATTTCCAATGCGACGAATATATCGGTAGATTTATGCCGTTGATGGAGCAGGGCTGGGATATCATCGTAGCGAGCGATCATGGTCTGCTATGCTCCGAGGAAGATGAGCTCCCGTATATCGGTGAAGGCTTTGTCATGAATGTCGGTGTAATGCGTGATTTAGGCTATACAGTGCTGAAAAAAGATGAAACCGGCAAGGAATTGCGCGAAATTGATTGGGAGAAAACTACCGCAGTAGCTCCGCGTGGTAATCATATTTATATCAACTTAAAAGGTCGCAATCCGCATGGTATTGTCGATCCGGCAGATAAATATGAATTGGAGAGAAAAATTATCGACGATTTGTATGCTTATCGCTTGAATGGTAAACGCATAATCAATGTAGCATTGCGTAATAAAGATGCGGTATTGTTGGGCTTGAGTGGCGATAGAAGCGGTGATATTATTTATTTCTTAGAGGAAGGATTTAACCGCCTGCATGGTGATTCTTTATCGACTACCGAGGGTTATTTCGGAACCAGTGTATCGCCGATATTCTTTGCTGCCGGACCGGGCATTAAAAAGGATTGTGAAACTGAGCGTGTAATCAGAGAGGTGGATTTAGCACCGACTATTGCCGCTTTGTTAGATGTACCGCTACCTGCTCAATGCGAAGGTGCGCCGGTTTATCAGATTTTGGAGCAAGAAAATATTAAAATCAACTAATTAAGTATTATTAAAACTCTTTTAAAACATTTTTTCAGGTATTCTTTTATCTTAGGGTGATAGCCGCCCTATCACTCTAAGGTAAAATGCACTAATATTTTATAACCATTTTCAATTACATTACAAAAGGAGGGCATATTTATGTCAACTGAAGCTACCAAAAACAAAAATATTAAAGAGTGGGGCTCTATCATTATCATGTTTGTCTTGTTTTTTGGCACCCAGTTTTTACCGCCGTTTGGACTTATTACTGAATTAGGTATGAAAGTTTTTGGTGTATTTTTAGGTTTATTATGGGGTTGGGTTTTTGTTGATGTAGTTTGGACAAGTTTGTTGGGATTTTTCATTTTAGCTTTAACCGGTTGGTCACAGCCGCTGGTATCGGTAATGTCCGGTTTCGGTAATGCGACTACCGTTATGGTTATTATGTCTTACTGCTTTGCTTATTGCTTATCCAAAATAGGTGTTAGTGAGGCTATTGCTTATTGGGTATTGAGCAAAAAGATATTTATCAATAGACCGTGGAGTTTATCTATCGCTATTGTTTTAACTACCCAGTTTATCAGTATGGCTGGTGGTTCTTTTGCCGGTATCTTCTTGGTTTGGGGCGTTGTTAAGAGTATCGCTGATTTGAATGGCATTCCTAAAGGTAGCATGATTACCAGTATGCTGTATGCTTTGGTATTATATGCAGGTATGCTCGGTGGTTGTATGGTACCGTTTATGGGTGGCGTACTGATGTATGGTGGATTTTTAACTAAAGCAACCGGTGTAGTTATCGAGGGCTTACCGTTCTTATTTGCCGGTGAGTTATATGGTATTATTTCTGAGATAGCTTTGATTGCTGTCGCAAGATTTATTTTGCGTGTCGATGCTTCTAAATTTAATATTAATGCTGAATTATGTGAGCAATATAGAGCCTACAAAACCTCTCGTGTGCAAAAGATTGGTTTGGTAGTGACCTTGATTTTCTTCTTGGCTTTAATGTTACCGTCTGTCTTTAAAGGCGCTTTCTGGAGCACTATCGGTGCGTGGGGTATCGTTGGTTGGAGTATTATTTACATGGTATTCTTTAACCTTTTGAAAGATGATGATGGCAATCCGGTTTGTACTGTAGCTGACTGCTTTGGTAAAGGTATCGCTTGGGGTCCGGTTTTACTGTTCATGGTAACTATTCCCTTAGCTAATGCTATGGAATCTGACCAAGTAGGTATTTTAGCTACTGCGATGAATGCTTGCAATGCTATATTCGGTGATATGAGCTTGATCGTACTTTATATTGCGATGGTTATCATCATGGGTTTCTTAACTCAGTTGTTACACAACTTAGTTATGGCAGCAATTTTCATTCCGATTTTTGCACCGATTGTTATTAATATGGGCGGCAATCCGTACACCTTCTTTATTTTGATGTATGCAGCATTGAGCTGCTCCTATGCTACTCCGGCAGCATCTATGCAGGCAGCATTGATTTTCGCGCATGATGATGTCCCCGGCAAGCATGCTTATTTGTTAGGCTGGTTATACTATATCGTATCTTGCATCATCTTGATTGCGATGATTCCTTTGTTTGATATCTTATTTGCAGGCTATACTTGGGTGTAATGTAAGATAGACTAATATGAGCAATACGGAAAAGCAATAGTTTTTTCCGTATTGCTTTTTGTGGTTTTAAATAGTGATTGGGGATAGACTCTTGACAAATTCATAAAATATGCTAATATATATATATATATATTATGAATGGAAAAAGGTGGGATGCAAATTGAATATGCAGCAGGTGTTATACTTTTTAGATGCAGCAGATACTCACTCTTTACATAAATCAGCAGAGCGCTATAATATTTCTACCCAGGGATTTAGTAAAGCATTGCGCACTTTAGAGACGGAATTAGGCGTTAATTTGATCGAGCGCTCCCAAAGGGGTGTTTTTTTAACGGAGGAAGGGGTAGCGCTATATAAATACTTTAAAAATATCGCCGATACTTACGCCAACATCAATGATTATTGCAATCATGTCAATAAAATCGTAGCGCCGAAAAATATCAAGGGTGATGTCCATTTGGTGATTACGACGCGTTTCGCAGATAGCTTTTTTAATAAGTTGATTAATAAATTTAAAAGTCAGTATCCCAAGGTAAACTTTTTCTTAGAGGTATCGGACAATATGCATGTGGTGAATAATGTCCAAAATGATAAGTCAAGCAGGAGCTTGGGGATTATTTCGGTAGTGGATACGGCTAGAGTAAAAGTATTTGATTTCGAAGAGTATTGTCGCTTGAACAATTTGGATTTGACGATTATTTATGAAAAACCGCTTTATTTTTGTGGTACCAAGAAAAATATCTTAAATATTAACAAAGCGATTTTAGAGGGTGATGATGAATGCGCGA
>CAYTOM010000003.1:0-7321 GCA_964439335.1 uncultured Peptococcaceae bacterium
TTTGTCGTAATCCAAGACGATGCCGACAAAATCGTAGGGTTTGATATAGCCACTATTAGCTAATGTCTGAGCGCCTTTTTCCGGTTTACCGAAATAAAAACCGCTACAGTACGGTCTATGGCTGACTTTTTCCAGCTCGCTTTCCCAGTAGGCGTAATCAGGCTCTTCGCCATTTTGGATAGCATCAATGACCGCGCGATAAGCACGCACGATAGTCGCTGTATAATATAGGCTCTTCATGCGTCCCTCGATTTTAAAACTGTCAATGGTATCGTTCATCAATTCTTTTAAATTGGGCAACAGGCACATATCCTGCGAATTAAAGATGTAGCTGCCACGCTCATCTTCTTCGATAGCATAAAACTCATTAGGGCGTTTTTCTTCGACCAAGGCATAATTCCAGCGGCACGCTTGGACACATTCGCCTTTATTAGCGTCGCGGTCAGCCATATAGTGGCTGAGTAAGCAACGACCGGAGTAAGAAATGCACATTGCTCCATGGACAAAGGTCTCGATTTCAATGCCGGTTTTTGCTTTGATTTCGGCGATTTCGGCTAAGGAGAGCTCTCTGGCCAAGACTACTCGCTCGACATTCAGATATTTTTGCCAAAATTGGACATCAGCCCAATTGGTCGTATTGGCTTGGGTGCTGATGTGGATAGGCAATTCGGGCACAGTTTCATGTGCCAGCATAATGACTCCGGGATCGGCAGCAATAATCGCATCGGCGCCTAGCTGATAAAGCTCTTCTAGATATTCTTTTAAACCGACTAAATCGGTATTGTGTGGAAATATATTGACGGTGACATAGACCTTGACGCCGTGAGCATGAGCATATTTGATACCCTCGGCTAATTCGTCCTCCGCGAAATTGCCAGCAAATGCTCGAAGTCCATATTTTTTCCCTGCCATATAGACAGCATCGGCACCGTAATGCACAGCAAATTTCAGTTTTTCTAAATTTCCTGCCGGAGCTAAAAGCTCGTATTTATGCATAGATTAATCCTTCTTTCGTAAAAGTAAGATTCCATCTCCCAATGGAATCAGAGTCATATCGTAGTTCGGGTTATTGTGCATTTCCTCTAAAAATGCCCGCATTCGATAGACAAATGTCTTGCGACGATGATTAGGATAGTTTAAATCCACTACCCAGCCGTTTAATAGGACATTATCAGCGATGATCATGCCGTTTTCAGAGAGCATTTCCTCTAAATAAGGAAAGAAATTTAAATACTGCCCTTTAGCAGCGTCTAGGAAAATTAAATTAAATGCGTGCTGTTTTTCCGAGGCGAGCTTAGGGATGTATTCTCTGGCATCAGCGTGAATAGCGGTGATTTTTTGCTCTAAACCGCTTTGCGCAAAATAATAATTAGCGCGCTTGAGCCGCTCTTCGTCCAATTCCAGCGTGAGCAGGGTGCCATCGGCAGGCAATTGCTCTGCCATTGCGATAGCTGAGCGACCGATAGCTGTGCCTACCTCTAGGATATGGCGGCTATTGCTGAGCTTAACGAGAAAAGCTAAGAAATTAGCGATTTCTTCTTCGACGATAGGGATATGCTGTGCTTCTGCTTCTGCTAATAATGCAGTGATTATGGCATTATTGGCAGGCAAAAGTGTATGCAGATAATTTTGCAGTTCTTGGGATAAGACTTCTTTCATAGCTTCTCCGCCTTTTTTTAATTAATAACCATATTTTTGGCGATTTTTTAGATGTCCGTTATAGGAATTAGCAAATACATGACCGACGGACTCGTCTTTGCTCCATAGGTAATAGAGATAATCGGTACTAGCCGGTTGGCAAGCGGCGATTAGGGATTTTTCGCCGGGGTTACAAATCGGAGTCGGCGGTAATCCGGCATATTTGTAGGTGTTATAAGGGGAATCGATTTCCAAATCCTCGTACAAGACGACATCTTTGCGTTCCGGCAAAGCATAAAGCACAGTAGCATCGCATTGTAAAAGCATACCTTTGTCTAAACGATTGAGATACACCGAGGCGATATCAGCTCTTTCGCTATCCAATTTAGCCTCTGATTCGATTAAAGAGGCTAAAATCAGCATTTCTTGGTCGCTTAAGCCGCTTTTGTTTTCAGGCAGGGTGTTTTTGACCTGCTCGAAACGGTCTAGCATCGCACAGATGATTTGTCTGGGGGTGCTATTGATACCGATGATATAAGTATCGGGGAATAAATATCCCTCTAAACGATGCTCGTTTTGGATATTTGTCGGTAAAAATGAGTATTCGGCTAAGGGATCATTGTTAGCTATTTCCCAAAAATCCGCTTCGGTCATGATATTATTATTGGCAAAATACTGGGCGATGTCCTTTAAGGTATAACCCTCGGGAATGGTGAATTTTTTAGTTTCGCCGATACCCTTGAGAAATTTATCGGTGATTTCCTCGATGCTCATACTGGGGCTGATTTCATAGGAGCCTGTCCGCAATTTTCCATCATTGCCACTTCTTTTGACATAAAGGATAAAGGCTTGCTCACTGTGGATAAGCTCGGCATCTTTTAAGGAAGCAGCAATACTTTTGGTCGAAGCTCCACCGGCTATTTCAAAAGTTTGCTTGGTGGTATTGGTAGCATCGCAGGCTTTGGTGCTAAAAATATTTTGATATATTACGCTCCCTGCGACGATTATTACGGCTAATATGATTAATAATACTGCTAAACGACCTTTTTTCAGGCGATATTTTTTCGGTGATGAGTTATTTGTTTGCTTCATAGTACACCTCAAATAAGATTGGTTTTACATTAATTAGACGATACTTATTGTATTATACTACATTTTATGATGTTTTTGTAGGGGTATTTTACTTTTCGTGCATATATTTTGTTTTTGACATAAATTATATTCTTACATTCAGTTCTATACTGCGCGAGGTATAAAACAGATATAAGTAAGCTGCTTTGAGTGGTTCGTGCCAAATTTCGTTGATAGCTTTAGCATATAAATCTATTTGCGCTTGATAGCCATTGATAAACTGCTCTTCATCTGCCGGGAGGACATAATTGCTTTTGTAATCCAAAAGCACCCACTCCCCCTCCTCCTGCCACATACAGTCGATGATACCTTGGACTAAGACGGTACAGGGGTTATTATCCCGATCGTTAATTTTAATCGGCAGTGTAAATGGTCGCTCGCGATAGACGATGTCGGCTTTTTGCAGGCGTTTTCCCAACGGAGTTTGGAAAAACTTTTCTATGCTTCGCAAATTGACAGCCGTAGCACTGTTTGGTGGTAGGATATTTTGATACTCGAGCTTCGCTGCTAATTGAGTTAAGTAACTTAAATCAATTGTGGTTTTTAAATCGACTTGGCTCATGATCGTATGCATGATGGTACCTTTTTCAGTCGCGGAAAAATGCTCGCTATTTTGTAAAAATTTCGGTCGGTTAAATACTGTCGGTTGGACAAAATGAATATCCAGCTTTTTTTGCTCATTGATGGCGGTGACACTGGTTTTGGTAGGGATATAGCATTGCGCTTGGTGCGGATATGTCCAGGATAGCGCTTGATACAATGTCTCATCGATAGCATTTGCGGTGGGATCGGGCATATCAGCAGTGCTTGCTTCATCAGGCAGACTAGCTTGCAAATCTGTGGCTTCAAAATCGCGAAATTCCCAGCTGCCGGTGCAGGTGGATAGATTGGCTCGCAGTAAATCAAGCCAATCTAAATATGATTTCTCCTCCCCCTCTTTGGCGGTGCTTTCTTGACCGATAAAGTACAAATGCTCTCTGGCGCGAGTCATAGCGACATATAAAATGCGCTTTTCTTCGGCGAGCATCGCATTTTTTTTGTGCTCTTTTAAGACCTCGTGACAAATAGTCGGATAAATAAGATGCTCATCGAGATCGACATTAGGCAAAATCAAACCTAAAGATTTGTCTAAGAGGATCTCGGCGGCATAATCTTTGGTGTAAAACTTTTTGCCGACTTTAGGCAAAAAGACAACCGGAAATTCTAAGCCTTTGCTTTGGTGAATACTCATGATACGCACGACATCGACATTTTCACCGATTAACGGCGCCGGCTCAATAGATTGGTTTTTCTGTTGCATTTGCTCCAAAAATGAGAGAAACATAAATAAACCATGAAAACTGGCTTGCTCATATTGGATAGCTTTATCGTAGAGTGCTTCTAAATTGTTACGGCGTGTCGCACCCTGGGGGAGCATATCGACATATTCTAATAAATTGCACTCTTTATAGATGAGCAATAGCAATTCGCTGATGGGGCATTGGGTAGCGAAACGGCGTAATTTTTGTAAAATATGCAAAGTTTGTACTGCCTTTTGCCCTGAAGGTGTATTTTGCTCCGCCATTATTTCTAAGCACTCGTATATCGTTTTTTTCTCCGCTATTTGGCGAATATTAAGCAATTGGGCATCGCTATAGGCGGTAAAACCGATAAATGGTGCTCTGAGTACAGCGCATAGAGGGATATCCTGCTGCGGATTATCCAATGTGCGCAAAATATCTAAAGTAATTTGGACCTCCCACGCAGAAAAATAGCCACTTTGGCGCTCTAAATAGCAGGGTATCCCAAATTTGCTAAGCACATCAAAAATTTCACTGCCACCATTTGAGGGAGCACGCATGATGATGACGATATCGCGAAAGGTCAATGGACGATAGGTATTGATATTTTTATCAAATATCGGTTGCTCTATGGCAATTAGGCGCAGAATTTCCCGCGCAATAAGCTCGGCTTCGAGAGTAACGCCTTTTTTATCTGCGTTAGGCGTAGTTTTTTCGTCAGTATCATCGTTATCATTGATTGCAAGAGCATCTTTATCGTCTTTTTTGAGTCGCCACACCCGAATAGCAGGCTCAGGTAGGTCTTGAGCATAGTAAGTTGCGCCAAATTCCATTTGTGCAGTAGCGTGATAGTCGGGGTTTTCGTCATTACCGGGCATTAGAATAGTAAATAAATCATTGACGGCATTGACGATATTTTCTCTACTGCGAAAATTTTTGTTCATATCGATGATTTGGCTAGGTGGAAAGCTCTCGTATTTATGCTGAAACAAAGCAGGATTTGCCATACGAAAGCTATAGATGCTTTGCTTGACATCGCCAACCATAAAATAGTTATTGTCGCGGCTGATTGCCAGCATGATTTTTTCCTGCAAATCATTAGTATCCTGGTATTCGTCGATGAGGACAGCTTGGTAGCGAGATTTTAATTCCAGACTGAGCCTGCTTGGGCTATCATCGGTTTCGTAGAGTAATTCTAAAGCCAAATGCCCCATATCGTCAAAATCCAGCAAATGGCGCAAGCATTTTTCACGCAGGTAATACTCATTAAAACCCAAGGTCATACGCCCTAAGTAATTCACAAAAGGATAAATATCCGCTAAATCAGCCATCACCTGAGTGGAGTGGGCATTCGCCAAGCTATCCTGCAATTCGCTAAAGGCTAATTTCGCTTTTTTGTAGCAATCTACGCACAGGTTGTAAGCCTCCCCCTCTTTTTGGCTGGCACGCATATTTATAGCAAATAAATCTGCACGCTCGATATATTCTAAAAAGGAATCTAAATTTGTCTCGAGCTTTAATGTCGCAGTTTCCAGCAAAGCTCGCTCGCTTACCAAGCCGGCTAGGTATTTTTGGGAGCATTTTTCGTCTTCTTGGCAATATTTTAGTGCTTCATTTAGTAATGACATAATATGCTCCGCACTTTTTTGGGCTTTATGCCGGGTTTCAGTCAGCCAAAAATCAGGCTCTAAGAGAGATTGTCCTAAATTTTTCAGCCAATTTTCATAATTAGGCAAAGAAATAGCTTGCTCGTAAAGTAATAAAATAATTTGGCGTATTTTTTCGTCTTCTCTGCCACCATAGCGCAAAAGTAGCTGTCTAAAAAGCGGGTCATTTTCTTGGTATTTGAATTCTAAGTATTGATCCAAGGCTGATTCCTTTAGCAAATGGCTTTCGGTTTCATCGGCTACTTTGCAATTTGCATCTAAGCCTAATAAATAGTAGTTTTCACGCACCAAATCGAGGCAAAAGGAATGAATTGTGGTGATAGCGGCATTATTAAGCAAGAGGCTTTGGTTAAGCAGATAGGTATCGTGAGGATGCTCTGCTATTTTAGCGTTTAGAGCCTCGGAGATACGGTTTTTCATTTCACCGGCGGCGGCTTTGGTAAAGGTCACAACCAAAAGCTCGTCTACAGAAATTTTTTCTTCGGTAATCATTTTGATAATTCGCTCGACCAAGACCTTGGTTTTGCCACTACCGGCTCCGGCGGAAAGCAAGATGCTGGTATTTCTGGTATCAATGGCTTGTTGTTGACTGGGGGTATATGGCATTATGATTCCTCCTTAATATTTTGCCATATGTCTGCTGAGGTTATTTTTGCCAGTTTGTTATACGGTGGCTCAGCTAAGGTATTAAAACGGCAAATACTGCCATAGTGGCAATAATCACAGCCTTTTTTGCTTTTATACCGATATGGATGTGGGGCAAATTGCCCGGCGATTATTTTTTCTCCGGTAGCTAAAATCAGCTTGTCGATGTGCTTTTGCAAATCTTGCAATTGCTCGTGGCTGGCGATGGCACTGTTTGCGGCAAAAATATCGTTGATATTTTTATCATCAGGTGGCTCCAAGCCGTAGTTTTTCAGGTATTCTTTGCCCTCTTTTTTTAATTTAAAGGGTAATATTTCACTATACTGGTTATCAAGGAGATTATTATCTGCTAAATAAAGTGGCTCAAATTCGCCTAAAAGCAAGCCTTTGGGTTTGATTTCTTGGAGATACATACTTTTAGCTTCATTTGGCGATAGTCTGCTATTGCTTTTGATAAAGGGATTTTTGATATAGCGGTATAATACGCCTGCTTCTTTATAGTTAGGCATTTTTTGCATAGCGGCTTTTAAGTAAACTAAAAGCTGTATTTTAAGCCCGTAATAAACCTCGTCCAAGGGTAAATCATTCGCTCCTGATTTAAAATCGATAATGCGCAAATAATCACAATTGCGCCCTTTAGCTTGCTCGATTAAATCAATTCTGCCTTGCAGGCGAATTGTGGTATTGTCTTTTAGAGTTATCGTAAAATCATCATTGCCATAGCCAAAGGCGTACTCGCTTTTTAAAGTCGAAAATGCGCCCATACGGCTTTGGAGAGCTAAATTATGCGCACTTTTGCTGATGGTTTCATAGAGCTTGTCCTTGATAAATTTATAGCGTCCTTGTGAAAGCAGGATTTCATTTTTGAGCTGGGGCAATAGGCTCTCGACGATAATTTTGATTAGCTCATCTAAATGCTCGTCAGTCACACTATGCCAATCTACCCCTTCCATGAGGAGC
>CAYTOM010000003.1:7331-19139 GCA_964439335.1 uncultured Peptococcaceae bacterium
GTCAATTCTTCTAAGGCTTTATGGTAGAATTGTCCGGTATTCATCGCATCTAGGCTATAGATATCTCGCTCTTTGAGATGCAGGGTATAGTTTAGAAAATAAGCATAAGGGCAGGAGCGATATTTTTCCAAAGCAGAGACGCTTAAATTGAGGACATTGGTATAGCTTTGCAGTGGAATAATGCTATTTGGCGAATTGTGCAGCATTTCGTCTAAAATTTGCATTATTTCGGCTTCATTGGTTTGGTACCAAGCCAAGACTGTCTGCGATTTACTATCAGTGCTATCTTTTAATGCCTGAGCCAAGGATATTTTGTGATCTAAGTAATATTTAGCCCAAAATTCATCTTCGTTTAGATGAGAAGCATTGGGAAATAGCTTTTCTATTTTGCTTACTAATGGTGATGGGCGCAGAGCTTTGCCTTTAATATCGGCTAAAGCATAGGTGAGATATAAATATTGATTGGGTGCGGTCAGCGTTTTATAGATACTAAATTCTTCGTCATAGATTTTTTCTAAGGTATCTGCCCAGCCCCAGCGTTTGAGTAAATTTAATTCGGCTAAAGTAAAGATACCCTGGGCAGTGGCTTTAGCCGGTATCTGGCTGTCATTGGCACCGAGTAAAATTACGACTTTGATATTACCTAAGCGTGATCTTTTCGGTGTCCCGACAAATACTTGGTCTAATCCTAATGGTATTTTGCCTAAATTGATATTTTTTAAAGCACTGTCAAGAATCTGCCCTATTTCGCTGAGCGATAGAATTTCCTCACCGCAGATTTCTACTAATTGATCAAATATAGAGCAGATAGTTTCCCAGATTTGCCCATGAATTTGGGCTAAGGTAAAATTATTATCCGTAATGGCTTGCTTTTGCCAATTAGCCAATTGCTCCGGTACTTTTTGCGCTTCTAAAAAATTCACGAGATGAGCGAGAGTTTCTTTGACTGTTTGCTTGTGGCGTAGTTGCTTGAGCAATTCTGCTAAGGGGGCTACGATGCGCATTCTGATATCATTGATATGAAACAAAGTCGTTTCGTCCCAAGGAGCCTCTCGCTCCCATTCGTTGCGCTTGCCCTGCCAGCTCCATGGCTGCGGATTGAGCCATCTGGCGGAACCATGAATACCACAGCTCAAGGTATAGTTTTCCAATAAATCAATTTCTTCGGTTTCCACGCACAAAAGTCCGCTCCGAAGATAGCTAAAGATGCTTTGGTAGCTCCAATTACTATCATTGATCATAAAGATAGCACTGAGCATTTCCGGTAAAGGATGGGAAAAAATACGGCTATTATCGTCCAAAAAATACGGCAAATCATATTCTAAAAAGGTTTTAGCCAGATAATTTTGATAAATATTAATATCCGAAACCATAAGCGCGATATCATTATAGCGGATATTTTGCTCGCGGACCAAATTGCGAATCAAAGCCGCTGCCATTTCGATTTCGGCTTTCGGATTTTGGCATTCGATGATTTCGAGAGCATCGTCTTTATCCGGATAGCGGTGATTTGCGGTGTAATTTTGTTCTAAAAATTTGAGCGCAGGATTTTGGTAATATTTATCGTAGTTTAATTCGGTCATGGTGATTTCTAAATTATTTTGCCAAGCACATTCTTTGAGGGCGATAATGTTTTTTTGCTGCTTTAAAAACAAAGTATCTGCGCTATTATCACAGCAGAGAGCAATTTTTACCTCGATAGCTTGTTTCATCAGTTGCTCTAAAAGCAATATTTGTTGTTTGGTGAAATATTCAAAGCCATCAACCAAAATGATATCATTAGTAAAAATGCTTTCTGTTTTTAATAATTCTGTCAGCTCGTTTAATAGATTGCTTTTGTCTAAATAGGCAGATTGTAGCAAAGCCTCGCTATATTTAGCGGAAATCAGCGCTATTTCTGTGGCTTTGGCAGTAATCAGACCGGAATTGTTTTCTTGGGCTAAAGTCGTGGCAATCAGTTGAGCATCGGTACCGGTACGATTAAATTCGTCTAGGGTTTCGCTGATAGATTCCAAAAGACCAAATTGCTTCAAAGCCGGCTGAAAATGTGGCAAATTTTCGCTATTTTCAGCGATTACTTTGCGTAAAAGCATAATTTTGCCTAAATCATCTAAAATTACTCTGCTTTTGCTCCCATAGTTGGCAAATACTTTTTTGCACAAACGCTCAAAGCTCAGCACTTCAATCATGCCTAAGCCGTTTAAATTAGTGGAGGCTGACAATTCATACTCAACAGAAAAAGTAATTTGCTCCGGAGTTAAGTAATAAATATTTCTCTGAGGGTCGTGGGTATGTATTTCCTCGATTTTTTGGGCTAAGTAGTGACTTTTGCCTGATTTTGCGTGTCCGATAACTAGTTCTATACTCACGATAAACTCCTTTCTCTTGTATGATTTAGTTGGCAATGATACCGGCTATTCCGCCTAAAATGCCGGAAATGATAAATTCCAAAGCGATAGTAATTAGCGCAAGTTTATCTAAATCCAGTATGACAAATAAGCTAAAAAATAGCAACAAAAAGCTAAGAGCGACAATTAAACCCAGCCAAAGTCCCTGATGCCCGATTTCTTTGGCAGCGACAAAGGCTCCGCTGAAAATGCAGATAAAGCGAACAAATGGCATAATGCTCCTGATAAATTGCTCCGAAATGCTACTAAAAACTAAACAAGCGGTAGCGATGAATAAAAATCCCAGCATTAATAATAGGCTAAAGGCGATGCCTTTTACTACAGCGCCTAGATTTTGTGGCATATATATCCCCCCTATAGTGCAATATATGCCGTAATTAATAATTTTACGCGTTTTAAGCTCAAAATTATTAATTGTCTTTTATGAAAAATGAGCCGATAAATAAGCTAAGCATTATAATTAGATAAATTAGATAGCCTATCCCCACTCTTTTGCGCCAAAGGAAAAGCTACCGATATAAATAGTATGTCCTAATGTCGGGCAGGAAAGCGCACAAGCGAGAAAAATAATGGCGGCGATTAACATTAACAGGCTAAGCAAACGAAATAGGGATTTTTTGCGCATAGATATCCTCCTTTAATAGGTATTGGACTCCTAGATTAGATTATTTATGCAGCACGAAAAATTGATGTAATTACGAGAAAACTCTCGATAAAAATATCGAGAGTTAAAAAATCCACAGCAAAATCGCCAGTAATACTCTACTGACCACACCTGCTAAAATGTCATCCATCATAATTCCCCAGCCATTGGGCAGATATTGCACTTTATCAATTAACCAGGGCTTGGTGATATCAAATAATCTGAACAAGCCAAAGGCGATGATAAACCAGATGATATGATGCGGTATTGCCCAGACAGCAATCCACATACCTACCCATTCGTCAAAGACGACACTGGAGGGATCATCATCATTTAAAGCTGTAGCGGCTTTGGTGCAGACATAAACACCCAGAGCAAACGCCACCAAAATAGTTAAAATACTCGGGGTGATAAACCACGCAATTACTAATGCAGCTAATGAACCCCAAGTCCCCGGGGCTTTTTTGGCTAATCCGGAGCCAAAGCCCTGAGCGACGAATACTAAAAATTTCTCCATAATTTATCAACCCCAGTTTATTTGTTTGCCGACTTTGACAAAATAGTCACAACCGGAATAAATCGTCAAAACTAAAGCGACATACATCAAAAGCATACCTAAATTAAAATGAATTAAGCTCATCGTTAATGGTTTGGCAATTAAGCAAATTAAAGCTAGCATCTGAAAAGTGGTTTTCCATTTACCCCACCAGCTGGCAGCGACGACGATGCCTTCGGAGGCTGCGACCGAGCGCAAACCGGTGACAGCAAATTCTCTGGCTAAAATTAAAATAACAATCCAAGCCGGTAAATCACCGATTTCGACTAACAAGACCATTGCCGCTAAAACTAAAATTTTGTCGGCTAACGGATCCATGATTTTGCCGAAATTAGTGATTTGGTTGTATTTACGCGCTAAATGACCGTCTAGGGTATCGGTTAAAGAAGCAACGATAAAAATTATACAGGCTACATTACGGCTCCATTCGTTATTAAGCATCAAAAATGCCATCATAAACGGAATCATGATTACCCGCAGGATAGTTAATTTATTCGGCAAATTCATCGTCATTTATGATCTCTCCTATCATATCATATTCATCTAAAGCAGTAATTTTGACTAACAAGTAATCGCCTACTTGATGAGTAAAATCATCATATACTAAAATATACGGATCGACATCCGGAGCCTCTCCTTGGCTACGGCATAATAATAAACCCTCGACATCTTGGCTACGCTCATCAACTTTGACTTCGCAAATTTGCCCGATACGCTTTTCGTGCAAATGATACATAATATCGTATTGCTCGTCCATCAAAACCTCCGCTCGTCTTTCGGCAATTTCGGTCGGGATTTGATTAGGCATGAGTGCGGCAGCAGTGCCTTCCTCCCTGGAATATGGGAAAGCCCCTACTCTATCTATTTTAGCATTGGCTAAAAAGTCAAGCAGCTCGTTAAAGTCAGCTTCACTTTCACCGGGGAAACCGGTGATAAAGGTCGAGCGCAGGGTGATATCCGGCATAGCTTGTCTTAATTTAGCCAGCAGGCTTTCGATTTCCTCTTTCGTAATGCGGCGGTTCATTTGGCGGAGGATATTATTTGCACTGTGCTGCAATGGTATATCTAAGTATTTACATACTTTGTCTAACGAGGCGATAGTTTGAATTAAATCATCGTCGAAATTATTGGGATAAGCATAAAGGATACGAATCCATTTCAAATCATCGATTTTGTTTAATTCGGTTAATAATTCTGCCAATAAAAATTTGCCATTCAAATCGCGACCGTAATAGGTCGTGTCCTGACCGACCAAAATTAATTCGGTGATGCCCATAGCGACTAAATCGCGCGCTTCACTGACGATGCTGTCGATACTACGGCTACGGTGTGGACCCTGCATTTGCGGAATGACACAATAGGTACAATTATTATCACATCCCTCGGAGATACGCAAATAAGCATAGGATTTTGGGGTCGTAATGACACGCGGAGCGGCTTTGATTGTCTCCGCAGCCCAGTCTTTCGCTACTTCGACCATTTGCCCGCCTGCTTGGTTATAGTTATCTAAAATATCCGCTATCTGCAAATAGCTACCGGTACCGAGGAAAATATCTACCTCGGGCAAGCCTGCGGCTAATTCGTCAGGATATTTTTGCACCATACAGCCCATGACGACCAGCGTGCGACATTTGTCCTCTTTGTAATTTGCCAGTTCCAAAATGGTATTGATAGATTCTTCCTTGGCACTATTGATAAAACCACAGGTATTGACAATGATAGTTTCTGCTTCGCTGTAATCATCACACAATTCATAGCCTCTCTCTTTGAGGATACCCATCATATTTTCACTGTGTACTAAATTTTTAGCGCAGCCCAGCGAAACAATACTAACTTTTTTCATAAAATTTTAACCTCGCATTTATTCTGTCGGATTGATATTATTAGGGTCATCGTTACTAACTTCAGTCGGTTTTTCGTCATAAATACCACCGCTGATAGGCTCTGTAGCCCCGGGAGAATAGGTATTTTGCTCATTTTTCAGCGAATCCAGGGTGTATTCTTTGGTTACGACCTGGGAATAAGAGCCCATTGTCCCTAAATCTTGGTCGTTTAGGGTTATTTTAACCACTCCGGCATTACCGGCTTTGACTCGGATACTTTCCGTAGCAGTGACGGTTTTATTAGCCCCCTCATTGAGAGTTTCCTCCCACAATGGCTTGCCATCTGCCATGACTTGTAGCCAGCATTTATCGATTTTGTTAGGCTGGACATCTAAAAGCGTGATGGTCATATTTAAACCATCATAGGTAGGCTTAGTGTCATTTGCGGTAACCGGTGGAATAGTATTATCACCGGTATTATCTGTACTATCCCCATTGTCAGGCTCATCGGTATTATCGGGCTCATTATCGAGATTAGAATTATCGATGACCACATTATTTTTATCGTCAATTTCATCATCATTATTTGATAGGCTGTAGATACCGCCTACAAGCAACAATAGTACGACGAATAACGCACTGATACCGATAATACGGCTTACTTTTTTATTTAACGGCTTGTCCTCTATCGGTTGCTCACGCTTGGCGCGTTTTTCGCTTATGGAATGCTTTTCTTCCCTTTTGGGAATTTCAGTTTCAATAGGCACGACATCAGGAGCAATCGTGGCTTTATTTTCCCCGAAAGCCTCCTCAATCATTTCTAAAATAACCGGTTCTTGATCAATTTTTAAATATTTTGCGTAGCTTTTGACAAATCCTTTGGCATAGACTTTGCCGGGGATTTCGTCAAATTTATCATTTTCTATAGCTTTGAGATATTTAGTGCGAATTTTTGTCGTATTTTCAATTTCTTCGAGCGTAATACCGTTCTTTTCACGAATTTCTTTAAAAATCGTACCTAAACTTTCCAAAGCAACTCCTCCTTCGATTTAATTTTGATTTAATTTTTATTAGCTGAACTGCAATTTATAAGCAATTAAAATTAGTTTTAATCACCATATAGCTGATAATATTCGTCCAAGGTTATTTTTACTTGGCGAGGTTTGCTGCCTTCATAGGGACCAATCATGCCCTTTTGCTCCATTTGGTCGATAATACGAGCAGCACGATTGTAGCCTATGCGAAATCTGCGCTGTAAAATCGAAATGGACGCTTGTCCGTTTTCGATAAATATTTTGCAGGCTTCCTTGACCAATTCGTCCTCTTCATCGTCTGTTTTATGCTCAGTATCGGTATCCAAGGAAATATTGGTGATGTTATCATTATACTCGGGCTTGCCCTGGGCTTTAATCGCTTCAACTACGCGGTCAATTTCCTTGTCAGAGACATACACGCCCTGCACGCGGATAGGCTTGGGCATACCGCTGGGGTAAAAGAGCATATCGCCTTTACCCAGTAATTTTTCGGCACCACCCATATCCAAAATAGTTCGCGAATCAATTTGCGATGATACTGCAAAGGCAATTCTGGAGGGGATATTTGCCTTGATAATGCCGGTGATGACATCGACCGAAGGACGCTGCGTAGCTACGACTAAATGCATTCCGGCGGCACGAGCCATTTGTGCCAAGCGGCAGATAGCATCTTCGACATCAGACGGAGCGACCATCATTAAATCCGCTAACTCGTCGATTAAAATGACGATATACGGCAAAATTTCGATTTTTTCTTTTTCCTCGGGATCGGTACAAGCGGCAATTTTGTCTTTGGCGTATTGATTATAGCGAGCGATATCCTTGTTGCCGGTATTGGCAAACAATTCGTAGCGACGCTCCATTTCGACTACTGCCCAGCGCAAAGCCGAGGCGGCTTTTTTGGCATCAGTCACTACCGGAGAAATCAAATGCGGAATACCGTTATAATTGCCCAACTCTACCATTTTGGGATCGACCATCAAAAATTTGACTTCGTCAGGTTTAGCTTTGTATAAAATACTGACGATCAATGTATTCATGCAGACACTTTTACCGCTACCGGTCGAGCCGGCAATCAAAAGATGAGGCATCTTGCCTAAATCGGTGATAATCGGTTGCCCGGCGATATCTTTGCCTAAAGCGACAGTAAGTTTTGATTTCGCTTCGCTAAAGATTGGGGCTTCGATGATATCTTTCAATAAAACCATGCTGGTTTCTTTATTAGGCACTTCAATGCCTACAGCGGCTTTGCCCGGGATAGGTGCCTCGATACGAATACCTGAGGCAGCGAGATTTAAAGCGATATCATCAGCTAAATTTACTATTTTGCTGACTTTTACGCCACTGGCAGGCTGAAATTCATAGCGAGTAATCGCCGGACCAATGCTGACTTCGCTGATATGCCCTTTAACCCCAAAATCAGCCAAAGTTTTATCTAAAAGTGCAGCTTTTTCCTGGATTTCATTTTGGGTCACCCCGCCGGCAGAGCCTTTTTTGGTGTCCAGTAAATCAAGCGAGGGAAATTGATATTCCTTGATGCTTTCGTTTTGCACAGCAAATTCAGGACCGGCAGTGTTATTTTTGCCGGCTTGGTCTTTTTCAACCACTGTAGCCACTGATGGCTTAGTGGGAGGCTTTTTATCTGTTGTTTTAGGTTTATCGGTAGTTTGGGCTACTGAATTATGCGCAGTTTCCGTTTGAATTATATCGGATTGCTTCGTATCCTGCTCGCTTAAAATATGCTCTGCTTGCGGGATAGTACCGGTCATAATAGGCGCAGTAACACTATTTACTTTTTCTTTCTCTTTTTTATTTTCGCTGATATCTTGTTGAATTTCCTGCAAATTATTAATAATAAATGGCTTGGAAACGATATTTTTTTCGCTTACTTCCTCTTTTTGCGCTTTTTTCGGCAAGCTCTGACGCTTAGGAGTAGCAGTAGCCTCTGCTGTCTCATTTGTCGGGACTTCTTCTAAAATAATTTTGGAAGTTCCTTTGGCTAGCTTGCCACCATATATTTTCATCTTTTTCAGCGATATTCTAATCCAGCGGAAAATATAGCCTTTGGAGCTGAGGACGATACCTAAAATTAAAAGGATATACGCTACGATATAGCTCCCTATTTTGCCAAAGGCTTTGGCTAGAAGCCAAGCAATAGCGGCACCGCTTACTCCGCCACCTGCTCCTAAATAGCCCAAGCTCATACTATTAAGCCCAAAAGCTAAAGGCAAATGAATGATAGCTAAAATCATCAGATAGCTAAATAAAATGCCAAACACCTGAAAAGCGGTCAGCTTATATTTAGGCGAGATAAAATTGATACCAAAAATCAAAAACACCAACGGGATAGCTATTTTCCCACTGCCAAACATACAGGCAATCGAACGATAGATAAAAGCTCCTACCAAGCCCAGCTCGGCATTCAAATCATTAGCGGTAATATCTACTTTTTGCATTAAAAGCCAAAACAAATACACCGCTATACCGATAAAAGCCAAGCCAATCAATAATTGAAACAAGCGGTTGGTTTTTAAAGTGGTTTTGGTAGCAGTGGTAGTATTTTTTGCTTTATTTGTCTTATTTGAAGCACTTTTAGTGCGCGTATTATTCTTCTTTTCTGCCATAATACACCTCTTAATCATAATAAGTATATTATAGCACCATTTGGCAAATTTTCAATCGTTTTTTATATATTAATTTTTTAAGTTAGCAAATAATAACTCATGCGAGCTAAGGCTTGAAAAAAGCTATATTTATTTACATCTGTGGCGGCATACAAAGGATAGGTGCGGATAAATTCATTATCCTGTGAAAGCACTATCCTGCCTACCTCTTCGTCCTTTTTAAGCGGTGCCGTTAATTCGTCGATGATGATTTCGCTTTGGATATCTGCCGAATTATTCGCCTGAAGATAGCCTATTTTTTCGCGGCAATAAATCGGGACAGTGAGCTTTTCTCCTTTTTGAATAGGCGCGGTAGTCACTATAGCATTTTTGTCGTAGATACATTGGTAAGTATAATTGTTAAAGCCCCAGTCGAACAGCTTGGTGGCATCACGAAAATTACCATAGGTTTTTTCCGCACCTAAAGCAACAACCACCAGACGCATTCCGTTTTTTTGCGCACTGGCAGCGACATTATAGCCGGATGCAGCACCTATCCAGCCGGTTTTTAAGCCATCTGCCCCCTCATACCACCATAATAGCTTATTTTTGTTGTATAGTACAAAGGGTTTCGCGCTATTTTCACGCAAAGTATAGCTTTTTAGCGAGGTAAATTCTAAAATTTGCGGATAGTTATTGACGATTTCACAGCAGAGAATAGCTAAATCATGCGCCGTAGTGTAATGCTCATCATCAGGCAAGCCATGAGGATTGGCGAAATGTGTATCGTGCATTCCTAAGACAGTGGCTTTATCATTCATCATTGCGACGAATGCTTCTTCGGAGGAGGCTAAATATTCGCTTATGGCGATAGCGGCATCATTAGCTGAGCCGACAGCAATAGCAATAGTCAAATCTTTTAACGACATCGTTTCACCTTGGGCTAAATATATTTGCGTACCACCCATAGAGGCGGCATATTGACTGGCGGTAATATTATCCTCCCAAGAAGCACGCCCCTCCTCCACTGCTTCAGCAATTAATAATAAGGTCATCAGCTTGGTGACACTGGCAGGAATACGCTTGCTATCAGCATTTTGTGCATATAGCACCTCTCCGCTGCTAGCCTCCAGCAAAACTACAGCTTTAGACTCTAACGAGCCTACATTTGGCTTTGTTTCCGTAGCAAATGCATAATTTAGCGGACAATTAGCTATCATAAGTAGCATAATCAAGAAAACACAAAGAAATTTTTTCATATCTATCCCCCCATTTTTTTATTTTATGCGTGTGTTTTTAAATTATGTATTTAGCGAGTGAGAACTATTTGTGATTTTCAAAGTAAAACCGCTATTTTTTGCACTGTTTGTGGGCTATTTTAATACCTTATCAGAGAGATAATAATCGTAATTTTGTAGCTTTTTTCTTGACAATTATATGAGGATAATATATAATTTCCTTAGTAGTGAGCATCAGACTTTTAAAACTATGATAAAAAGGAGGCTATAACTATGGGACTTTTAGACAAATTTATCAAATCAAAAGAAACACACTGCATTGAAAAGTATTGTGATGACGGAGAGCCTTGCTTAGAGTGTACCCAAGGCGACAGTGTGCGTGTGGTCAAAATAGAAGGCATCATGGAATTATTGCATATTCATCATGATGATTGTACACTGAAAAGCGATGAGAACGGCGAAAAATATTTAGAAGTAAAAGACGGAGATAAAGTTAATGTGCTTACAGCTGATGATATTAAAAATTTAGTAAGTAAAAACCAGCAAGCTAAAGACTAACTTTTACATTGATCGGACTTTTAAGCACTGTATACCCTACAGTGCTTTTTTTGTATATATTTATAGCTGCTTTTCGATAAAAATCCCTCAAATAAACACATTTTCAACACAATACAGTGCTATAATGTGAAAAAATGCAAAGGAGCGTATTTTCATGAATAAAGTCCTTTTAGTTGAAGATGAAAATGATTTACGAAAAATAATAGCAAATTATCTCAAGCAAGCTAATTTTACCGTAATCGAGGCTGCTGATGGCGAGCAAGCCTTGGCTTTGTTTAACGAAAGCGAGTATGATTTGGTTATTTTAGATTTAATGCTGCCTAAATTAAACGGCTATGAGGTTTGTCTGGATATACGCCGCTCATCTAAAGTCCCGATCGTCATTTTAACTGCTCGTGATAGCGAGATAGACGAGCTCAGAGGCTTTAATTGCGGAGCTGATGAATATATAGCCAAGCCCTTTAGCCCCAATATTTTGATTGCCCGAATAAAATCATTACTGAAACGCTGTGATACCTTTATGGAAAATACCGTACAAATCAATGATTTTTCGATTGATAACCGCCAGAGATTAGTTTATTATCAAGGCAATCGTATTATCACTACACCTAAAGAATTTGAGCTCCTCTACTATCTGGTCAATAATCGCAATATCGCCTTGAGTCGGGAGCAAATCTTAGATGCTGTCTGGGGATTGGATTACTATGGCGATACCCGTACCGTCGATACCCATATCAAATGCTTGCGCGCTAAATTAGGTGATTTTGGACAGCAAATCAAAACTATTCGCAAAGTTGGTTATAAATTAGAGGTGTAAAAATGCCTAAAATTCATTCGATAGGTCATAGATTGTTTCTGTCAACCGCGCTAATTTTGTTGATGACGATAGCGGCGACGGTGCTATTCGGCTCATCATTAATCGAGCGCTATTATGTGCATAATAAA
>CAYTOM010000004.1:0-16226 GCA_964439335.1 uncultured Peptococcaceae bacterium
TCCCATTCGTGCTTAACTTTAAGTGTAAAACCATCCGGCACCATCATGCCTATTTGCTAGCTGTCATAGGCAAAATAGTGACAAATTATTTTACACGATTTCCCCATGCTAATAAAGCATTAGCATTGTCATCTGCGGTAGCAATATTTTCATACTGCACAGCATAGGCGGTAAAGACCATGTCCACACCTGTACCGACAGCTGCCATCTCGGTTTTACCCAAATCAGACTTCACAGTTACTTTGTTATCTGCCAAAATGTCAAACTGCTGATCACCGGTCGAAGAATTTACTACACGATAGTAAACATCGTTCGCAGTGTAATCAGGATCGTCAGTGTCTGTCGGTAATCCGGTCAACTGCGTCCAACCGGTAGCCACAGTATAATCTAAATAACCAGCTACCTCGCTATTATCAATCTCGATAAATAGGAAGCATTTTTCACTGTTTTTTAACACAGTTACTTTAGGGTCCTTAGTTATATCAGAGCCGGGCACCATTTTTGCGACATGATTACCTTTATTAGGGCTATTAGTATCAGTATCTAAAGCAGGATTAGTCTCTGTCAAGGTAATATCAATATTACTGGGAGTGAAAGTATTAGTCACTGTAGCGGAGTCGGTTAACCACGCCAAGGTAGCCCCCATCGCACAGCCTAACACCATCATCGCCGCTAATACTAAAACGACAACTTTCTTTTTCATCATTGCACCTCCTTTATAATTTGCTCCGTGGTGGAGTGGTTTGAGGTATAATCACCTCTCCCCGCAGTCTCACGACTACGGAAAGAGAGAGTGCGCTAAATTAATTAGTAATGAATTATTCACCGCCACCGGCAGGAGCAGAAGTAGGATTTAAAACACCGGCTGCTTGTGCTAAAACAGTATCAATAGCTGTGCTAGCGATATTATCTGCCTGGATAGCGAATGCTTTTACAATAATTTTCTGTCCATCATATTTTGCCAAGTTTAAAGCATTGGTATCTGTTAAAACACCATTAACTTTTGTATCATTATAATATGCACCGGAATTTACAGCAAAACGCTTGAACAAGTCAACATTATTATTTTCTGCTACACCAACTAAATTAGCAGCATCGGTTCCTGTGCCAATATAGTACCAATAATTTTCATAACCGGTTGAACCTTGTTTCCAACCATTGGTAGCCATCTGAGTAGCAATAGTACCGTCAGATGTAGCAGTCTCAATACCGGTCAACTGATTATCTACATAAACTACCAAGTAGCAGGGCTCACTACCGCTAGCTACATGGATAACCGGATCCTTAGCATAGGTACCACCGGGTAATAATTTGTAGGTGTTTTCCTGAGTTTTGCCTGCATTCTGACCGGTTATAATCGCGCCATTTGCATCAACTTTGCTTTCATCCATGGTGATTTTTACATGACCAACAGTAAAGGTGTTAGTTACGGTATCATTGCTGGTCAAATAAGCTAAAGTACCGGTGATGGATACTGCAACCAAGAGTACCATGCACATTACAAGTGCAACAATTTTCTTTTTCATTTTCTTTTCCTCCTAAAAATTTTTCCCACGCTTGATTTTACATACCCTTTGCCGCGTGATAGCAACTTGGGATAGTTGTCTTTATATAAGCTGACCTGCTAGCACGGTCAGTAATATAAACATAATTCAGAGCATTCTGCTCATAGCACGGCAAACAAACCGACTACTCAATCTTCGGTTTGCTTTTTTTCTTTTTTGTCATTATCATCGATTTTGTTGATGAGATCAGGGATAAACATCAACATTAACAAAACTAAAATTATACTTATTCCGACATACATCCCCGGGGGTCTGGAAAGATAATCAGACAGATACCCTAAATAAGGAATAGTAAAATAGGGCTTGCCGATCAGATTATTAAAATGCACCGGAGCCGCATCATGCAAAATATTACCCTCATCGTCCTTATTGGCTATACCCTGGGTATAAAAGCGTGAATTATCATAATCAATCGCATACACCTGATGTGTCGCTACGACCAAATCCTCATTCAGCACAAAGGTGATAGCATCGCCTACCTCGATATCCTCCGGCTCGACATCACGCACATAAATTAGCGACCCTACATGGTACTGGGGCTCCATACTGCCGCTAATTACCGTATAGGGGGTAAACCCTAATAATCGCACACCAACTAAAAGCAGTGCCAAAATAACAACTGCCGCTACTGCTATCGTCGTGAACCAATTAAAAATCTTTTTTATCATGGGATTGTACTCCTTTAGCCCTCGGTGGTAAAATTACTGAAATAAAATATGTAAAAAAACTAAAGGATAAATATGTAGGTGCTACTTATGGGGGTATTATAGCATACATCATGGTATATGTCAACTTTTTCCTAATATTTTTTGCGAAATTTTACTTAACTTTTACTAATAACTGTCAATTCAAACTTCTTTTTTTTCGATATTCTCCGCTTCCTTGTCCATAATTTGGTGAAGCTCGTCTATAAAAATGCGCTGATTTTCATCATTAAGCTGACGCAATATTTCGATTGTTTCCGCTAATTTTTCGTCCATAAACAAGCCCCCCATTTTTTTATTAAATATGTAATAATATTATATCATTATGTTATATTTTGTCAATATTTTTTAGACAATCTTTTCGATAATATTGATTTTTGCCTATTTTTATGGTAATGTAGTAAATGCAATATCCGATAAAGAGGTGGCAAAATGACTGCACGGTTAAAATATTTACGCAAGAAAATGAAACTGACTCAAGCCGAGTTTGCTAAGCATTTAGGCATCACCCAGACAGCATATTCGATGATTGAAAACGGCTACCGTCCTTTGGCGCAAAAATATATCAAGGTCATCTGCTCCACTTTTAATGTCTCGGAGCAATGGCTGGTCGATGGCACCGGTGAGATGTTTCATTCCTCGCCTTACGAAAAGGAGCTCATCAGTATCTACAGCTATCTAACCGAAGCCTCTCAGCAATATTTGCTCACTATGGCAAAAGAGCTATTAAAAACGCAGGAACAATTATTAAAATCAATTGATACCAAGCCACCACAAAAATAATCCGCGTAATAACACTTATGTTCTATTCTACCACCTCGTTAGCTAAGCATGAATTTCATGCTTATTTTTTTATGCGCATTTACCTTGGGCTAAATTATACCATACCAAAGTAGTAAAATGGTGGTTTCAGAAGCGACATTTTTTAGCAAAAAATGCTGTAAAAGCATTCTTTAAAGAAGTAATTTAAATGGGTAGAAAAAATATTTTCAAAGAGTTAAAAAACACTTAAAACCTTTAAAAACCTATTTCAAAAAGGTTGAAAGAATCAAAAAATTTTTTTCGTTAAGAGGGTTAGGGGGGATGCTGATTTCCCCCCTTAAACCCTCTTAACAATCACCCTAACCCCCTTAAAACAGGTGCTCAATCGCCGCACGGCTAAAATCACTTCGGTCGAAAGTGTTTTTGTCCGTTGAAATTTCTTTGCCGCGTGGACAATTCTGTTTATCCGTTAATCATATGGTAACTGCGCGTGAGCTTGAATATAGGCGATGAGTGTAACTATTTCGCATTAGAAACTACAAATGTACATCTGACCTATATTCACCATTGCGAGGGGAATGAGGAGATCCAAAGAGGAGAAAGGGGGCAGGTGCTTGCCCCCTTTCTCCTCTTTAAAAAATATTTCCCCCTCACCCTTGTAATTATCCCCAAAATAGCTTATAATAAAGTGTTACATAATATAAGGAGGTACTTTCATGCAAAGTCAAATCAGAGATATCGCATTAGCCCCACAGGGTCATGTCAAAATTAACTGGGTCAAGGCACATATGCCTATTTTAAACACACTGGAAAAAGAATTTAGTCAAAATAAACCCTTTAGCGGCAAAAAAGTCGCTATTTGCCTGCATTTAGAAGCAAAAACTGCCTACATGGCGCAGGTTATCGCCGCCGGTGGCGCCGAAGTCGCCGTCTGTGCGTCTAACCCCCTCTCCACCCAAGACGATGTCGTTGCCGCATTAGTTGATAGCGGCATCACCGCCTTTGCTTGGCATGGTGCCAGCGAAAGCGAATATACCGAGCATATCCACCAATTAGCTAAATTTAAGCCCGATTTATTTATCGATGACGGCGGTGATTTAACCAATGTCCTACACAATTATTACCCCGAAATTTTAACCAATATCATCGGTGGCTGCGAAGAAACCACCACCGGTATCATTCGCCTGCGCTCCATGGCTAACGACGGAGCATTACAAATCCCGATGATTGCCGTTAACGATGCTTTGAGCAAATATTTCTTTGACAACCGCTACGGCACCGGTCAATCTGTCTGGGATGCTATCATGCGTACCACTAACTTAGTCGTAGCCGGCAAAACCGTCGTCGTCGTAGGCTATGGCTGGTGTGGCAAAGGCACCGCCATGCGCGCCAAAGGCTTAGGTGCTAAAGTAATCATTACCGAGGTCGACCCCATTAAAGCTATGGAAGCTATGATGGACGGCTTTACCGTCATGCCTTTAATCGAAGCAGCTCCCTTGGGTGATTATTTCATCACCGTCACCGGCAACAAAGCCGTCATTGCCAAAGAGCATTTAGCCGTCATGAAAGACCAAGCAATCTTAGCCAATGCCGGTCATTTTGATGTCGAAATCGACAAAATCGCTTTAGCCGAATTATCCGCCAGCATCACCCCCTCTAAGCCTAACATTACCGAGTACCATTTGCACGATGGACGCACGCTGTATCTATTAGGCGAAGGCAGATTGGTCAATCTCTCTGCCGGTGACGGACATCCGGCGGAAATTATGGATTTGACCTTTGGCTTGCAGACCTTGTCATTAATTCATTTACTAAACAACCCCTCTTTGGCTAATGGCGTCTACAGCGTACCGAAAGAAATCGACCGGCGTGTTGCTTTACTTAAATTACAAGCCTTGGGTATCGGTATCGACACTCTGACTCCTGAACAAGAAGTATATTTAAACAGCTGGCAATTATAATTTGAGGAGGAAAATAATGCTGGATTTTTCCTTTGTAGCTATTGATTTAGAAACGACCGGATTGGCTGAAACAGCTGAAATTATCGAAATAGGTCTGTGCAAAGTCGAGCATGGCGAAATTACGGCGACACTTTCTTATTTAGTCAAGCCATTAAATATTATCCCCACCGACATCACACTCATTACCGGTATCGATAATCAAATGGTGAAAGATTCTCCCACTTGGGAGGAAATCGAACCGGAAATTTTAGCATTTTTAGGTGATAATTTATTAGTAGCACACAATATCAGCTTTGACCGCACAATTTTAGAAAATCATTTAGGCTATCAGACGAGCAATCTCTGGGTCGATACTCACGATTTTGCTAAAATTTTCCTCCCTACGCTGACCAGCTACAAATTAGTCAGCATCGGGCAGGAATTGCAAATCGGCTCCTCTACCCATCACCGAGCCTTAGCCGATGCCGAATTATGTGCCCAAGTCTTGCTCATTATCATGGAAAAGGCAATTTCAAGCGGTGCTTTTACCTTGCAAAAAATCTCTAATATCTTTCGCGAGGAATCAAACGGTTTTACCCAAACTCTAGCGTGGCTTTTGCAGTACACGCTCACTCACGAAATTTCTCCCTCCTCTTTGGATATTGCCCCGATAAACGAGCAAACGACCACTAATCCGGCAATCAACTTTAATAATGCCGAAGTATTCTTTCATAGCGGTGGTACTATGAGCAAATATCGTCGCGATTTTCAGTATCGTCCTCAGCAAATCAGTATGCTCAGGACCATCACTGATTCCTTTGTAGAAAATAAGCACGCTATCATCGAAGCCGGCACCGGTACCGGCAAATCCTTTGCTTATCTGGTGCCGTCCTTGCTTTGGGCTGTCGAAAACGATACCAAGGTCGTCATTTCGACCAATACTATCGCTTTGCAGGAGCAATTATACCAGATTGATGTGCCTTTCCTGCGCCAAGCTCTGGAGTATGATTTCACTGCTGCTTTGAGCAAAGGTCGCAGCAATTACCTCTGCTCGCGTCGCTTGGAGCTCTACCAAAACCAATCCAAAACTATGCTCTGGAGCGAAAAGATATTTCTAGCTCAGCTTTACTATTGGCTGTCAATCAACCCCACCGGCGACAAAGAAACGCTAAATTTAAACAAATTAGAGCAACAATACTGGAGCAATATCTCCAGCCAAGGCGAAACCTGCTTAGGCAACAAATGCTCCTACTTTAAGCAGTGCTTTTTTATGAATAATCGCCGCAAATGCGAGCAAAGCCAAATCATCATCACCAATCACGCTCAGCTTTTGCAGGATATCAAGCTAGACGGCTCTATTTTGCCCGATTATCAGCATTTGATTATCGACGAAGCTCATCATCTAGAGGACGAGGCTATCAAGCAATTTACCGATACCGTAGATTTAGAGCTTTTGCGTAAATCTGCCAAGCAATTAGAACGCTCCGGTAGCGTCATCGCCCGTATCTTGCGTAAAATTCATGATATCCCGATATTTACCGAAATATATACGCATATCAACGATGCTTACACCGCGATGCACGATGACATAGCCCAATTAGAAAAGCAAATCAACGACACAATAGGCTTTGTCTTTACCATCAAGCAACTGGAAAAAAGCAACGAAAAGCGCATCACCGCCAAAGACCGCAAAAGCGAATGGTGGCAGGCATTAGAGGAATATCTCATCGGTTGCCAAAATCTGACCAAAACTCTCCACCGCCGACTCACCGGTATTGCCAACTTTTTGGATAGTACCGAAGCCGCCGAGGATTTGCTCAAAGAATTAAATTCCAATATTGCTATGTTTCGTGAGCAGGTCAATATTTTTGATGATTTTCTCGATGGCAGTGCCCCGAAAAAGGTATATTGGCTCGAGTACACCAAAAGTAGCTGGGGTAGTAATTCAAGCCTCTCCATCGCTTTAATTGACATCATGCCGCTTTTAAAAGAAAAGCTCTTTGATGCCAAAGACACCGTCGTTTTGACCTCAGCGACCTTGGCAATTCGCAATAATTTGGACTACACCGCCGAGAGCTTTTTGCTCAAGCCCGAGGAGTATCATTCCTATATCACGCCCTCGCCCTTTGATTACAAAAAGCAATCAGTCATCGCTATCCCTATCGACAATCCGGATTATTCCCAGACTAACGAATATGCCTATGCCGATATGGTTATCCGGAACTTAGAAAAAATCATTCCCTCCGTTACCGGTGGCGTCTTGGTGCTCTTTACCTCCTATGCGATGCTCAACAAAGTTTATTTTGCCTTAAAACGCAATCCTGATTTGTCCGAGTATAATATCCTCGCTCATGGTCAGGACGGCAGTCGCAGCAGTATCCTGCACAATTTGAGCAATGCCGATAAAACCATCGTCTTAGGTGCCAGTAGCTTTTGGGAGGGTATCGATGTCAAAGGTAGCGGTCTGACTACCGTCGTCATTGTTAAGCTCCCCTTTTCCCCACCTACCAAGCCTATCGACAGTGCTAAACTGGAATTAATGCAGTCTATGGGCAAAAATGGCTTTATGCATTACTCCCTGCCCCAGGCTATCTTGAAATTCCGCCAGGGCTGTGGCAGATTGATCCGCACCGCCAACGATTGGGGTGCTGTCATCATTTTGGACAATCGCATCCTCACCAAAAGCTATGGTCAAGATTTCCTGCGCTCCTTGCCCAAACAAACTATCCTCCGCGAGGATATGGACAGCATTTGCCAGAAATTAAACCGCTGGATGAGCAAAAAAGCCGCGGAAAATAATTAAATATCAAAATATCACAAAAGGCACTAATCAGATACGATTAGTGCCTTTTAAGTTAAAACTATTTCTATTGAGCAAAGCTCTGCGGATACAAAGCAAATGTATACCCTGCCGCTCTGGTATCATCGATAAACTGCCCCATGATTTCCGTATTGGTCGCACTTACTGCGTGAAGCAGATAAATAGCTCCCTCGTGCATCTTGCTATTTAATTTCGCTAATGATTCCGTCGGATCAGGCTGATTGTCCGTCTCCCAATCACGATAAGCATAGCTCCAAAATACACTGCGATAGCCCATTTGCTGGACCAAAGCCAGCGACTGCTCGCTATAAATCCCCGCCGGGAAGCGGAATAAATACATATCGTAACCGAAATTGTCCTTGACATACTGGTGCAATTCTTTTACCTCATTAGCCTGCTCGGCAATACTTTGGCTCGGTAAGCCCTGCGAGGGATGAGTCACACTATGGTTTCCTACCACATGCCCCTCATCAATCATGCGTTTGACCAAATCAGGATTGCTCTTGACATAGGACAAAGTAACAAAAAATACTGCCGGACATTCCTTTGCCTTTAAAGTATCCAAAATCTGTGCCGTATAGCCATTTTCATACCCCTCATCAATCGTCAGATACACCGTTTTCGTCTGCGGAGCAATAAAATCAGCATCATATTTACCATAGGAATTTTGCGCATTGAGCGAGCCTACCGGACGATTATTATCATCGACATTATTTCCAAAGCCCCAGCCGATACCTTTGGCATCTAAATTAGCCAATGCACTTTCATCATAGCCCAATGCCGGAATACTGGCTGCGGTAGTTGTAGTGGGAGTATTATCCTGATTAATATCAACTTGCCCATCATTATTTTGGCTATCAGTATTACCATCATTTGTTTCGTCAGTATTTTGCCCATCAGTCGCCACTACTTGATTAGGGTCAGTAAGCGGTGTGCCATCATGGGAGAAAATACTTTTGCCGATAAATAGCCCTAACGTAAACAAGCTAATCAAGCAAATGATAAAAACTATCTTGCCTAATGGTGTTAATCTATATTGGGGATTGCTTTTTGCTCTTGTCATAATTCTGCCTCCTTTTTCTCACTATCATTATAACAATACAAAAGCAAGAAAGCAATAATTTTATCGTGAAAACCGCATTTTATTCTCTGATGGTTTTAAACTCATACTCTGTAGCATTTTCCAAGCGCACTATCCTGCGCTCCTCGCCACTATTAGCATCGACAAATACCGCATATTTTTCACCTGCTACCTCTCCACGCACCTCATAACACAAATATTCCCCCCGGCTATACTCATCTCCTATCATAGCCAGCCTAAATTCCTCTATTTGAAAATTAGGATTCATTTTACCGGCGATTTGCGCCTGCGAAATCTTGGGAGTATCGATCATGCGCTCATAATGATGCGTGATATAGCTGCTTTGGTCAAAGCTCATTACCTCACCGCTATTAAGCGACACCATCAATTTTAGCATATCCGTATATAGATATACCCCCTCATCCAGCGGTACCAAGGTCAAATCACAGCTATTATCATAGACCATCTCATCTACTACCACTAAATCATGAAAATCCATACTTTCCAAAAAGGCAATCGCTATTTCCTTTGCCGCTTCTACACTGATTTCTGCCTTGCCCGTAGTAGGATACTGATACATCTGCAAAATATGCCCACCGCGCCGACTTACCTCAATATATACCGCTTCCGCACCTTTGCGGTTTAATTTGACGCCATAAATCGGTATTGCCGCATTATCCGCCTTGTACTCCAATTTTGCTGCATACTCCCCATCTAAAAAAGCCTCGCCGAAATCCGCCGCTATCGCCAGTGCCTCGCTTTCACTGACCACATCTCCGTCAATCGGTCGAATTTGAGCTTCAATTTTGCGCACTCCCTCCTCCAGCTCTATCACCGGAAATGCCGCTATTTTTTCCTCTATCCCTTGAAAAGCACGCAAAACCTCCGCTGATTTATCTTGCTCAGTAGCACTAAAATGCCAATTTTCATTTAATACCCTCGATTGAATTTTATCCAGCTCATCTCTGACGACCTTAGACCTCTGATAAAACTCCGCCAATTTGTCCCAGTCCTCACTATCCATCACCCCCGGTGATAGCTGCTGCTTGATTAGATAATAGCTATACTCTGCCGCATCACGCAAAAAACTCTCCGTCTGCGACAATTCATCTAGCGGTAACGGCAACGCATCCAAGCTATTTATTGCGCCATACACCGCTCGCCACCAATTTGCCAATCCCAGCAAAAGCTGCTCGTCACCGGAAGTAACTAAAACCTGAGCTAATTGTAGCTTTATCTGCTCCACATCATCTCTGAGCTTGAGAAAATTGCGCTGATAATTATTCTCGATACGAATTTCTGCTATACTTTGCACCTGCTTCGCATTCCTTAGTGCCACCCCCAAGGCTATATTACCACCCAAACTCACCAGCAAAATAACTATAACCAGCTTGCTTTTTTTATTTTTCCCAATCATCTATCACACCCCAAACACATGCTGACCTATCTGCGTCACAATCGTCCTCGACCAGATCCACTTGCTGGTAGCAGTCTGGGGATTCCAATAATAAAGTGCCCCATAAGTAGGATCCCAGCCATTTAGTGCCGCTTTAGCCGCCTTTAACGCCGTTTGGCTAGGCTCTAAGTAATATTGCCCATCGCGCACCGCATCAAATGCTCCCTCTTGAAAGCAGACCCCATACACACTGTCAGGAAATTTTTTATCCTTCACCCGATTTAAAATCACCGCTCCTACAGCCACCATGCCGACATAGGGCTCACCCCTCGCTTCACCATAAATCATTTTGGCTAAGACATAAGTATCATTGCTACTGTAAGTCCCCTCTGCGGCTTTACTTTCTACCGCTACACATGGTAGCATAAAGCTCAGCGTAATTATCAGTAAAATGCTTACTACTTTTCTCATCTCATCACCCCTTTTTCGCTTAGTATGCGGTAAATATCGGTGATTATACACAAAAAAATCTGCTACAAATGTAGCAGATTTTAGCTCAATTCCTCTGTCAAATATTCCTCATCGATTATCTCCAGCTCAACTCGGGCATTGCACCAATCGATGACCTTAGCTTTAAAATTATCTACCTCATCAGATGGCACATACACCTCAAAAACGACATTTTCAGCGTATTTTGTGTCACGCAGCACATATTGCGCCAATTTCAGCTGATTTTGCATCATTCCAAGCAGCGTATAATCCACCCGGACTGCTACTACCTTGTACAATGTCCGCCAGATTACCTCTGATGCCTCTAATGCCGCCGAAGCGCCTTTGCTGTACGCTCGTACCAATCCGCCCTTGCCCAGCTTGATACCGCCAAAATATCTCGTCACGACCACACAGACATTACGCAAATCATTCTTTTTCAGCACTTCCAGCACCGGCACACCGGCAGTCCCCGAGGGCTCACCATCATCGCTAAAACGCTGCACACTGCTATCATCACCCAATACATACGCATACACATTATGCGTAGCCTCATAATGCTTCTTTTTGATCTCGCGAATAAATTCCAAAGCCTCCTCCTCATCAGCTACTGCCTTGGCGGTGCCGATAAATGACGAGCGCTCAATAATTATCTCTTTTTCATCTACCTTGCGCAAAGATTTGTATTTTTTTAGCACGATCATCACCTCTTTTTTCATATTTATTCAGCAACTATTGTGGATAAAAAACATATATTATTTGTGGATAATGTTGATAACCACTGTGGATAACCTTAAATAGCGCACTTTTGATGTGGATAATAACCAACATTTTTTACACATTACCGACAAAGAAAAATTTCTTTAAAAAACTTGTAATTTTTTCGTAATATTGTTTGCACTTTAGAGAAAAATAGTTTATAATAGTCCTATCATACATTACGAGGTGATAATATGAGCATGATTAATATCAATGCCGAAGAATTTGATAAAATTATCAAAGATGACCAGGAAACCTGTGTCATGGTCTTTCACAAAGAATCCTGTAGCGTCTGCCAGCATTTAGTTCCGGTAGCCGAAAAAGTATCCGGAGAGTTTGAGGGTAAAATTAAATTTTATTCATTGAGCGTTTCCGACCCCGAAATTTTAGCTCGCTTTAAAGAAATGAAACTCTTAGGCGTACCGCAAACTGTCTTTATCGATAAAGGTACCAAAAAAGAAGCTCTGCCCGGTAATATCAGCGACGAAATCATTCGTAAAGAAACCAAGCATTTGCTCTCCAGTGGCAAAGGATTCTTTGGCAAACTAAAAAGCATGTTTTAAAATAGATTAAAATAGTCTTTGCTGACTGATTTTAAGCATATCGTTCGTCTAATTTGCCTATCTATTACCAATAGATAGGCATTTTTTGTATCTCTAAAGCACCAAAAAGCTCAACGCCCCCAAAACACCAATTCCCGCACCGCTACCACGCACACACTCACCAGATTAATCGGCACATAAAAACCGCTATCCGCTCCTCCTACACGCACTAATAACAAAACCAACAACGCCAAAAATAAATTCAAAAAAACGGCACCTATCCAGTGCCTATTTTCCTTTAAATATCGAATCAAAACCACCAACACCAAGGCTAAAAGACAAAGCAATACTATCTCCATCTCTTTCACCTCTTCCTAGCGAATAATCGGCATCATCGCATGCAAATCATTAGCCTTAGCCAGCTCTAATAAATAGCTGTAGCGTTTTTCATCAGCCAGCATCTCATAAATCAGCTGCTCAATCACGCGTTGGTCAGCTACCTCATTCAATCGACAATTCAATCCCTGCCAATGCTCACGCACCTCATTGATTTCTCTGATGATTTGCTCATTACTCATTTGATAGCTATAGCGCATCTCGTCCCCTCCCAGGCTTTTTTATAAATATTATGCCTAAAAGGTCAAAAATTATACCTTGATTATCGCCAAGCCTCCACTACCCGATTGATTCCTTGAAAATCCCGGTGAAAAATCACTTTTTGCCAATTATTAGCTAAAAGTAGTTCTTTAACACTTTCTGCTTGCCTATATCCTACCTCTAATAGCAGCTTGCCATGTGGTTTTAAAAGCGCTTGCGCCTCATTTGCCAATTTGCGATAAAAATCCAAACCATCTTCACCGCCCCATAACGCCATATGTGGCTCCTGCAAAACATCCGCAGCTAATTCAGCCATTTCCTCGCTCGTGATATAGGGCGGATTGCTCACAATAATATCAAAATACCCCTCTAAATTGTGCGCTAAAAAGGGCTCTAGCAAATCACCCTCCAAAAAAGTGACCTGCCCATGCAAATCATCATTATTCCTTTTCGCTACTGCCAAAGCCTGAGGTGATAAATCAGACGCCCACACCTTAGCCCGAGGCAATTCCAGACTAATACTCACCGCAATCGCTCCGCTACCGGTACAAATATCCGCAATTCTTGCCTCCGGCAAATCCTGCGCTAGATTTATAGCCTGCTCTACCAAAACCTCTGTATCAAAGCGTGGAATCAAAACCGCCTCATTAACCGCAAAATCTCTGCCATAAAAATTAGCCTGCCCCAGCAAATATTGTAACGGCACATCAGCTTGGCGTTTTTTGAGCAAGTTGCGAAAATCCTCTGCGTCCTCAGCCGATACATCTTTATCAGTATATGCCAAGAGCACCGCCCTTGGCATATCCAAAACTTTGGCTAATAATAATTGTCCCTCAAATTGCTTTTCACTACCCAATGACCGGATACTCTCACGCAGCAACTCCCCAATAGTCATTATTCCGCCGCCTTTAATTTTTCCGCCTGATCCGTCGTTACCAACGCATCGATCAATTCATCTAAATTACCCATCAAAATTTGATCTAATTTATGCAAAGTCAAATTGATACGGTGGTCGCTGACACGCCCTTGGGGGAAATTATAAGTACGAATACGCTCACTACGATCTCCACTACCAATCATGCCACGACGCTGAGCATCCAGCTCACCATGCTGCTCCTGCTGATACTTTTCTAATAAACGCGAACGCAAAACCTTAATCGCTTTCTCTTTATTCATCTGCTGTGATTTTTCATCTTGGCAGCTGACTACCAATCCCGTCGGCAAATGGGTGACACGCACCGCTGATTGCGTAGTATTAACCGATTGTCCACCGGGACCACTGGAGCAAAAGACATCAATACGCAAATCATTAGGATTAATTTCGACCTCGACCTCTTCCGCCTCCGGCAATACTGCTACCGTCGCTGCCGAAGTATGAATACGCCCACTGGACTCCGTCGCCGGCACACGCTGCACACGATGGACACCGCCCTCGAATTTCAGCTTGCTATAGGCACCCTTGCCCACAATCATAAAGGTAACCTCTTTAAACCCACCGACATCAGTATAGTTCGAGTTCATCATTTCCACTTTCCAGCCCTGCATTTCCGCATATCTGGTATACATCTTGTACAAATCCGCCGCAAACAATCCTGCCTCATCACCACCGGTACCGGCACGAATCTCCATAATAACATTTTTATTATCGTTAGGATCTTTCGGCAATAAAAGAATAGTCAATTCCTTTTGCAGTTTTTCCTCCTGCTCCGTCAATTCCTTGATTTCCAGCTTAACCATTTCCTCCATCTCAGCATCCAGCTTTTCGGAGAGCATCTCCTTGGAATAATCCAATTCCTCTTTTACCCTTTTGTACTCACGATAAGCAACGACAATATCCTCCAAATCAGCTTGCGCCTTGGCACATTTTTGCAACTCAGCAGGATTATTTAAAACCTCCTCCTTGCTCATCATATCTGTTAATTTATCATATTTTTCCTCTAGAGCTTGTAATTTTTCTAACATACTTTTTCTCCCGTCCTTTTTGCATAGATGTTTTTATTATATCCTACAAACAAAAATTTGTCCAGCAAAATTAACAAAAATGAGAAAAATGTGCCTTATATTTAAATAATTAGCCTGCCATACACTCATTCTACCACATCCCACACCAAAACACCGGAGGCACATTGCCTCCGGCTTTTTCTCATCCTACCTTATCCAGCATATTTTCAATCAAAATCCCATACCCACGGCTTGGATCGTTTACCATGACATAAGTTATGGCGCCGATTATTTTATTATTTTGGATAATCGGACTACCACTCATCCCCTGCACGATACCACCTGTTTTTTCGAGCAATCGCTCATCGGTAATTTTAAGCACCAATTCCTTGCCTATTTTGCCATTTGGCATAATCTTTATAATTTCCACATCAAAAGCCTCGACCTGATCATCTTCGATAACTGTCAATATTTGTGCTTCTCCATACTCCACCTCCGAACAAAAACCCACCGGCAAAGGTTCGGTGATAATATTATCTTTTAGTATGCTCCAATCATTGATTTTTCCAAATATTCCGCAATTAGTATTAACTTTGATATCACCGACAGCATAATCGCTGGTAAAGCTCCCTAGCTTCTCCCCGGGCTTGCCACGCTCACCCTTATTAATTCCATTGATAGAGGAGCGCACGAGCTTGCCTAACGAAATATTTAGCATCTCACCGGTATTGCTCTCAGCTACCATATGCCCCAATGCGCCATAATTACCATCCGCATCGACAAAGGTCAATGTGCCTATCCCGCCGGCATTATCCCTGACCAGCAATCCTATCCGCCATTTACCGCTTTGTGTGCAAAAAGCCGCTTTCAGAGACACATTTTTTATTTTACCGCCATGATCTACCTCCAGCACAATTTCCTCGCCTTTTTTACCTAGCTCATCAACCATTTCAGCCAACTGATCATCGCTTTCAATCGCTTGATTATTCAGCTTGATAATGACATCGCCCGGCTTGATACCGGCGTCCTCCGCAGGATTTATCTTTCTGGAATGCTCATTGATGATAGGCGAGGAGCCAACCACCAAAACTCCCTGGGTTCTAAGCAAAATACCTATCGACTGTCCACCGGGATAGAGGTATTTTTCCGGCATTACCGCCACGCTCACTTGCTTTAACGGTATCAAACCAAAGAGCTTGAGCGACAAATTCATCTCCCCGGGATAATCCTGCGCAGCTACATTTTCAGTAATTTGCTTGTGTAAACCGGCGCTTTCCACTGTCACATACTCCCAAAGTGACTGCGGAAAACTATCGCGCACGATAAACTCCTGCCCTACTGCCACGCTTTGTTTGATCGGATGAGCATAATAATTCCCCAATCCTCCGACCAAACTAAGCGTCAAAACTACAGCCAGCCATTTCTTGCACCGCTTCGCCACATTTTTCACATCCCTTTAATAAAATCTCTCCCCCGACATGATTAATGTGTCCCATGCTCTAATTGCTATCCTGGTTATATCAGCATATAGGTGCAATTTTGCTCCGCTAATGGAGATATTTCCTGCCTATGTTCTCATCAAGCACGCTTTATGCTTATCTGATTTCTAAATCGCTCGCCAAAAGCCTA
>CAYTOM010000004.1:16236-18596 GCA_964439335.1 uncultured Peptococcaceae bacterium
AATAATCTAAGCGCAAAAATTTTTCATCCAGCGCTCCTTTACCATAATATTTAAACCGCACTCTATCTAAAGCATCAGCGTCTTTCAGCACCTCATACAATACCCACAAACGCTCCTTATTAGCGATATCCGACCGTTTTAAATCATTTTTTGCCACTTCATCATCTAAAGAATGATATTTAATCAAAAACTCGACTGCTTTATCCTCGCCATAATGCTTGCGATACCATTTCGCTCCCAGCTCACCATGTAACGGATCCGATAATCCATTTACTCTGCCGGCATCATGAAAGGTCGCTGCCTTATACAGTATCTCCAAATCATCTCTATCTAAGGACAATTCATCTACGATAAAAGTCACCAGCATTAGCACACGCAATGAATGGTCGATTCCATGACCACGCTCAAAATTATCTATTTCCGCCAATCGCTTGCGATATTGCTTAAAATATGCCAAATGCCTGCTTTCAAGCAAGCACTCTATAAACGATAAATCCTGCTCTCTTACCAGTTTTTCGCGAAAAATATCCACCTTTTGTGGCTCACGCATTGCAAAAACTATCCTGCTGAAGTACTTTTTCCAATTTTCTTCATTTAAAACCTGGTTAAAATACTCGACGACATCCTGCGCCTGCTGTGCAAATGCCCCCGTACCCCAAGCGCCCAAAACCAAATTTTCATAGCCCAAATTAGCTGCCAAGCGTACCATGCGCCTAATCTTTCGGACCATCGCTTCTGCTATTTGCTCCGGGGGCAATTCCTTATATTCCTGCAAATTAACTGCCGGCACACTTAAAACCGCACAGCGCGTAGGGTGCTTTAAAAGCTCTCCTGCCCCATTTCTGATGATATCCACATACGGTGACAATATCATTTCATCGCGCACCATTGTCCCATATTTTTTATACACCTCATATACCTGCTCACTACACTTAAAATCAGTCAGCGACAGATATAGCGTCGAATTACGACACAGGCTTTGCTCCTGTCCCTGCACACCCAGCTTGAAATTACCACCTGCGATATATGGGTCAGCAAAATTTAAAACCAATGCACCGGCTAAATGCTCCTCCAACAAGACATCTATAGTATCTCCACAGAGCACCTTGATCTCGCACTTGCCCCTAATTCGTCCGGCTAAAGCCTCACTTTCATTTTGCTCCAATTTTTCGTGCAATTCTTCCGCGCAAATATACGCTGTCTGATACCATGCCGTAGCTAATGGCAGTTCGACTTTACTTTTATCATAAAAATAAAAACCCTCGTTTAAAATATCCACTGTCTGCTGAGCGATTTTCTTTATATTTTCAGTCATAGTATTCCTCCCTCATTTATTCTACACCGCTAAACCGCGCTTTATAATCAGTAAATATATTTTTCACTACTGGCAATTGTTCACTTTCAAGCTCCGTTTATATTATACTATGGCAAAATTGACCGACAAGTGTAGCTATATCGGCATATTTTTGTGCATTTTTCATATACTGCATCAAGAATAGGAGCTGATCATATGTATATAATCCTGAAAAAACGACATATTTTTATTATAGCACTTTTTTTCTTAATTGTAAGCGGTATAGGACTTATTTCCGGTGGCAAATATCAATCCACTATCCCCGGCATTTCTTGGGCTATCGCTGATGAAACCATCGTTATCGATCCCGGTCACGGCGGTATTTTCCCCGGCAAAATCAGCATAACCGCTAACGAAGAAAAAAATATAAATTTGAGCATCGCCCAAAAACTGCAAAGCTATCTATTATCCTCCGGAGCCACCATCATAATGACGCGCACCACCGACACCGAACTATGCGATACAAATGAGGAACTTTCACTTTTAAACCTTCAGCGCGCTGATTTAAAAAAGCGTACCGACATCGCCAAGCAAGCTAATGCCGACTATTTTATCTCTATCCATTGCAATAGCATCTCCTCGCCCCAATGGCATGGAGCGCAGGTCTTTTACCGTCCTAATGACCCTGTCAGCGAATCCCTCGCCATAGCTATCCAAAACCGCCTCACCGAGCAACTTGAAAACACCGATCGTCAAGCCATTGCGCGCGATGATACCTATCTATTTCGCAATTTAGATATCCCGGCGGTCATCGTAGAATGTGGCTTTCTCTCCAATCCTGCCGAAGACGAGCTTTTGCTAGACGAATTATACCAACAAAAAATCGCTCATGCCATTTATCTCGGCATCAGCGATTATCTTTCCTCGTAATATTCATTTTAATACTTCTGCCAGCGACACAGCTTTTTCTCTAATAAATCCACCAAAGCATATAGTGCCAACCCTAACAACGCCAATGCCACAATTCCGGCGTACATTTTAGGATAATTGCGACTTTCCATGCCAT
>CAYTOM010000005.1:0-11766 GCA_964439335.1 uncultured Peptococcaceae bacterium
TTACCGTCTAAAATAACCTCGCCGGTATCCATACGCACAAATAACAGCTTCGCAGTTGTCCCTATCAAGCGTACAGCTTCCTCTGGATCACTTAAACCTGCTATCTCGACACTGATACGATTGCTACCTGCTTGTCTGACTTCCGGTTCACTGACACCCAAGCCATTGATACGATTTTCAATAACCATAATCGCTCCGTCCATATCCTCCTGACTGGTACCCTCCGGAGCCTCTAAAAGTACCATGACACCGCCTTGCAAATCCAAGCCCAAATTAGCATGGTCCTTGCAGAGCGGCAATACCAAAGCAGCTAAAATCGCAACCAATAAAACCGTAGCGATTACAGTTGCCAAACGCTTAGCCTGCATGATTATACCTCCAGTTTCAAACTACTGACAAGCAGGATTACTTGTTAGTTTCATCTTGCTCATCGTCTTCATACTCGTCATATTCATCATAATCGTCATCGTCGTCTTCGTATTCATCATCCTCATCTTCTGCGGATTCTTCCTCAGCGGTCACGATTTGTGAAATAGAAGTTCTCAGCATTTCGATAGTCAAACCATCAGCGATCTCTAAAAATACGCGATTGTCAGTCAAAGCCTTAATTACGCCGACAATACCGCCAATCGTCACAATTTTGACTCCCGGTCTTAATTGCTCCAGCATTTGTGCGCGTTTTTTAGCCTGCTGCTGCGACGGTCTGATCATCAAAAAATAAATCACCACAAAAAACAATATTAAATAAAGAAAAGAGCCACCTGCACCCATTGTTTACACCTCCCTAATCATTTTTAAAATTTACTCATTTTAATTCTGGTCTAATCTACAAAAAACCTGCAATAGCGAAATATTATTTGCCATTACGGCTGAAATTAGCATAAAATTCATTGATAAACTCAGGATAGCGATCCTCTAAAATCGCTGTACGGATATTTTTCATCAAATTGGTCAAAAAATGAATATTGTGGATAGTAGTAAGTCTAATCCCCAAAACCTCTCCGGCTTTTAACAAATGTCTGATATACGCCCTGGAAAAATTGCGGCACGCATAGCAATCGCAACCTTCCTCTAAGGGGCGAAAATCGTGAGCATATTCGGCATTACGCACGACTAATTTGCCGTATTTCGTCATGACCGTACCATTGCGCGCGATACGCGTAGGCAACACACAGTCAAACATATCTACCCCGCGCTTGACGCCCTCAACCAAATTATCCGCCGCGCCGACACCCATCAAATAGCGTGGCTTATTCAAAGGCATAATATCCGTATTGTAATCCAGCATTTCGTACATCAATTCAGCCGGCTCACCGACACTCAATCCACCGATACCATAGCCCGGCAAATCAAATGAAGTAATCTGTCTGGCGCTTTCCTGACGCAAATCCTTGTACATACTGCCCTGGATAATGCCGAATAACGCCTGATCCTCGCGAGTGTGCGCCTTTACACATCTTTCCAGCCATCTGGTAGTACGCTCCATCGAATTTTTCGCATAAGTATAATCTGCCGGATACGGCGTACACTCATCAAATGCCATCGCAATATCTGCACCGATAGCCTCCTCGATCTCCATAACTCTTTCCGGAGAAAATAAATGCTTTGAGCCATCTAAATGCGAGCGAAAAGTGACGCCCTCCTCTTTGATTTTGCGCAATTCGCCTAAACTAAATACCTGAAAACCGCCGCTATCAGTCAAAATAGGACGATCCCAGTTCATAAATTTATGCAATCCCCCGGCTTCCTTAATCAATTCATGCCCCGGACGCAAATATAAATGATAGGTATTGCCCAAAATAATCTGCGCATTATTTTCCTTTAACTCATCGGGAGTCATCGTTTTTACCGAAGCCTGCGTGCCTACCGGCATAAAAACAGGGGTCTCAATCACTCCATGAGGAGTATGAAACCTACCGGCACGAGCTTTAGTATGCGGACACTCCTTTATTATTTCAAATTCAAACATCCTAATCCTCCAGTGATTAATTTAAAGCTAAACTTTATTATAACAAAACAAACCATTTCTTGCAATAAGTAATTAAATTTTTCTTAAAACTAGCCCAATATTTTTTTGGAATATGTATCGGTAAAGCATTAATTTATGCTAATTTTTATCTTGCTCTTGCTAATTATGCTTTTAACTTTTATAATTAAGCTAGAGAATAACACAAAACTATATACTGCTAAGGAGAGATCATATGCTAAATCAGGATAAACAATTTCACCTCAAAGCTGGATTGGGCGATGTCGGGCGCTATTGCTTACTACCGGGCGACCCTGCGCGCTGTGCCATGATCGCCAAATATTTTGACGATGCCCACTTTGTCAGCCAAAATAGGGAATTTACCATCTACACCGGTACCTTGCTCGGTGAAAAAATCAGTGCCGTTTCCACCGGTATCGGTGGACCATCTACTGCTATTTGTGTCGAGGAATTGCTCAATTTAGGCGCTGATACCTTTATTCGTGTCGGCACCTGCGGCGGCATTAATATCAATGTCCAAGCAGGCGATATCGTTATCGCCCAATCTGCTGTCCGCCAAGATGGCACATCATTAGAATACGCCCCTATCCAATACCCGGCAACTGCTGATTTTACCGTCACCTGTGCCTTAAAGGAAGCTGCCGAAAATATGCACGCACCACATCACATCGGTGTAGTTCAAGCCAAGGACTCCTTTTACGGTCAGCATGATCCTACGCGAATGCCCACCGCCAATTATCTCTTGGATTTATGGGAAGCCTACAAAAAGCTCGGTGTCCTCGCCAGCGAAATGGAATCCTCCACGCTGTTTATCGTATCAGCCCTGCGCCAAGCTCGCGCCGGAGCAGTCTTTAGTGCTTTGTGGAATCAGGAAAGAGAAAAAGCCGGATTAGACCAAAACTCCGTTTTCGATGTCGAGCTTTCAATTAAATGTGCTATCGAAGCTATGAAAATACTCATTGCTCACGATACCAATAAATAATACCACTCCCATAATTACAGCGAAAACTCCCTTGTGTCACAGACACAAGGGAGTTTTTCGCATGATTAATATGCTTAATTTTATTCACACTGTAAAGCCGTCACAGCAAAAATATCCACTATATCCTGCACCGAGCAGCCACGGGACAAATCGTTGACCGGTTTAGCCAAGCCCTGCAAAATCGGCCCGATAGCCGTCGCATGGCCAAAACGCTGTGCCATTTTGTAGCACAAATTACCGGAATTCAAATCCGGAAAGACCAAGACATTTGCCTCGCCGGCAATCGGCGAATCAGGGCATTTTTTCGCACTGACCGTAGGCACCACCGCCGCATCAAGCTGTAATTCACCATCAATCAGCAAATCAGGCTCTTTTTCCTTAACCAGATTAAGCGCGGCATTGACCTTGTCGATGCTCTCATGCTTAGCACTGCCTTTAGTCGAAAAGGACATCATTGCTACCCTGGGCTCGCCCCCAATCAATAATCGCTTGCTCTCCGCACAGCTAATCGCAATATCAGCCAACTGATTTTCATCCGGAGCAGGGATAACCGCGCAATCACCAAAAATAAACGCACCCTCATCGCCATAGCTTTTATCCGGCAAATCAATCAAAAAGCAACCGGACACATTTTTCATACCGGGCTTCGTTTTAACCACCTGAATAGCCGCCCGCAAGACATTACTGGTCGCATTTTCTGCCCCTGCTACCATGCCGTCAGCCTCACCCAAACGGAGCATCAATGCCCCGAAATAAAGCGGATTTTGGGCTAATTTACGCGCCTCGTCCATAGATAAACCTTTATTTTTACGCAATTCATAAAGCTCCCTGGCATATTTATCGTTTTCGCCTAATTTATTATCGACGATTTTAATTCCCGCGATATTAATCTGATTATCGGCGGCAATTTTTTGGATTTCCACCTCGTCACCAACTAATATCGGCGTAATCAAGCCCTCATTTACTGCCTGCACTGCCGCTTTGATTGTCCGCAATTCATTACCCTCCGGCAATACTATCGTCTTATGCAAAGCCTTGGCTTTTTCGTGCAAATTAGTCATAACACTCATTTGTTTCGCCTCCAAACTAACTTTTATCCCAATATTATCGTATTATCGCTCTAAAATCCGTAATAATTCTTTCTTTAAATTTATCAATTTTTCCGTAGTCAAATCTCGCGGATAGCTATCAGTAAGCACAAATTCCTCGGCAGGCTCGCCTTTTTTCAGCACAACTATCTTTTTCGCCAGCAATATCGCCTCGTCTAAATCATGCGTGATAAACACTATCCCCAATTTTTGCTCATTTGCTAATCTAATCGTTTCTCGCTCTAATTCTGCTCGGGTAAAATAATCCAACGCCGCAAAAGGCTCGTCCATCAGCAAAATTTCCGGCTCATAGCTTAGCGCTCTGGCAATAGCCACCCTGGCAGCCATACCTCCCGATAATTCAGCCGGAAAAGTATGCGCATATTCGGCTAATCCCACCTGCTTTAGCCATTTTAAACCCTCTGCCTCATTGGGCGTATCCTGATGAATGAGGACATTACCCAGCACATCTCGCCATGGTAGCAACCTAGCCTCCTGAAAAACCATCCCGATTTTAGGCGCGGTAGGCGTACCATCTGCGGCTAAAAATTTGATCTCTCCGCTATCCGCCAATTCTAATTTAGCCAAAAGCCTAAGCAATGTCGTCTTGCCACAGCCACTTTTGCCCAAAAAAACCGTAATTTCCTCCGTCGAAAAATTCAACGAAAAATCATCAAAAATGACATTTTCGCCATCATCTAACGGATATACTTTGCGTAATCCTCTGATCTCACAGCTCATAAATCACCTACGCCAACTTCAGCATCGTCGCAATTACATAATCCGCAAATTCAGCACAAGTAGCTCCGTCTTTCGTGCCACTAGCTACTACTTTACATTCGGTTTCATTACAGATATGCAAAGCCTCGCCTAAAATATCCGCTTTTTTCGTTAAACCAATATGTCTGAGGAGCATTTCCGCCGCTTTGAAAATACTGGAGGGGTTTGCGTACTCGCCCAATCCCTCTTCGATTAAGCGCGGAGCACTACCATGAATTGCCTCAAACATCGCATAACGATCACCGATATTGGCACTACCGGCAGTACCGACACCGCCTTGGATTTGAGCAGCCTCATCGGTAATGATATCGCCATACAAATTAGGTAGCACAAACACCTGAAAATCAGAGCGGATTGCCGGATTGATCAAATTAGCACTCATAATATCGATATACCACTCATCAGCGGTAATATTTGGGTAATCTTTAGCTACCTCGTGACAAATAGCCGAAAATTTACCGTCGGTTTTCTTCATAATATTCGCCTTGGTGACAATCGCGACCTTGGTTTTACCATTTGCGTTGGCATACTCAAATGCAGCTTTAGCGATACGGCGCGTGCCGGCATCAGTAGTCACCTTAAAATCCATCGCCAATTCCGGCATCTCAATACCCTGCGAGCCTAAGACATACTCACCCTCGGTATTTTCCCGATAAAATATCCAATCAATTCCTTCCTCCGGGACACTGATTGGGCGGACATTCGCATACAAATCCAATTCTCGGCGCAATGTCACATTAGCACTTTCCATCGTGCCACCTTTAGGCGTAGTGGTAGGGCCTTTGAGCAAGACATCGCAGCTTTTGATCATTGCCAAAATATCCTCCGGCACCGACTGCCCACAAGCCAAACGATTTTCAATCGTTAAACCATCAATTTCCTTAAATACGATTTTGCCGCTTGCCAATTCAGTAGCCAACAAATTTTCCAAAAGGCGTTTCGCTTCGCGAACGATAATCGGCCCGATACCATCACCGCCAATTATCCCAATCGTAATCGTTTCTTTTTTGGTATAATCTACTGCCTCGGGGGCATTAGCCAAATCCTGCGCCCGATTGATTTGCCGTCTAAGCAAACTCTCGAAATGCGCGCAAGCCTGTGCGATATATTTTTCCTCCATCTGTTACACCCCTTTTGTAAAGGATAGCATACTGCCTGCCTTTAAAATATTCTGCTGTCTTTCGGTAAACTGCCCCATGACAGTATATTTTTTCGCGGTTGTTTTATCATAAAGCGTAAATACTCCACCGGAAAGCCCGGCAAAAATATCACTTAAAACCAGTTCATCATCTTGGTTTAGCTCATCATAGTCACTTTCATTGACAAATGTCAATGGCAAAATTCCGGCATTGATCAAATTTGCCGTATGAATACGAGCGAAACTTTTGGCGATGACAGCCTTGACCCCCAGATACATCGGCACCAATGCCGCGTGCTCTCTGGAAGAGCCCTGACCGTAATTACTACCACCTATAATAATAGAAGTTTTATTTTCTTTAGCCCTTTCGGGGAATTTTTCATCACATACCGTAAAGCAAAATTCCGACATTTTCGGGATATTCGAGCGATACGGCAAAATTTTCGCTCCTGCCGGCATGATATGGTCGGTGGTAATATTGTCCCCTACCTTCAAAGTCAGCTTGGCAGCAATTTCGTCCGTAAGCGGTACTGTTTTGGGAAATGGTTTAATATTTGGTCCGTAAAGCACCTCGGCTTTAATGGCGTCCTCACCCTCCAAAGGCATAATCACCGCACTATCATCTACTTTAAAACTCTCCGGCATGGCAATCGTCGGATATGCTCCCAAAGTCTGTGGGTCGGTGATATAGCCTGTTAACGCACTGACAGCGGCTAATTCCGGTGATACTAAATAAACCTGACCGTCTTTGGTACCGCTACGCCCCTCAAAATTGCGATTGAAAGTCCGCAAAGATACACCCTTAGAATTAGGCGAAAAGCCCATGCCGATGCATGGCCCACACGCACATTCCAGCAATCTGGCGCCGGAGGCTAAAATATCGCTTAATGCCCCACACTCCGCCAGCATCGTTAAAACTTGGCGCGAACCGCAGGAAATCGACAAACTAACCGACGGAGCAATAGTTTTTCCTTTTAAAATAGCGGCTACTTTCAACATATCCTGCAAAGAAGAATTAGTACAGGAGCCGATACATACCTGGTCGACTTTGACCTGAGCTAAATCTTTTGCTCTAACTATATTATCCGGTGAATGGGGAGCTGCTAATAAGGGCTCTAATTCACTTAAATTTATCTCGATAATCTTATCATACACTGCATCATCATCGCTTTTAAGCTCGACATAATCCTCTTCACGCCCTTGGGCACGCAAAAACTCTCTAGTAATTTCATCAGATGGGAAAATAGAGCTCGTCGCGCCTAATTCGGTACCCATATTAGTAATCGTCGCTCTTTCCGGCACACTCAAGGTCTTGATTCCCTCGCCACCCCATTCGATAATAGCGCCGACACCGCCTTTAACCGATAAAATACGCAAAATCTCCAAACTCACATCTTTCGCACTGACCCAGGGGCGCAATTTGCCGGTCAAGTTGACCTTGTACATCTTGGGCATAGTAATATAGTACAATCCACCGCCCATTGCCACAGCGACATCCATGCCACCGGCACCCATAGCCAACATACCGATACCACCGCCGGTTGGCGTGTGAGAATCCGAACCAATTAAAGTCTTGCCCGGTTTACCGAATCGCTCTAAATGCACCTGATGACAAATTCCATTACCAGGTCGGGAAAAACGAATACCGTATTTCACCGCAGCTGACTGGATAAAACGATGATCATCGGCATTTTCAAAGCCGGACTGCAAAGTATTGTGATCTATATATGCTACAGATAATTCGGTCTTAACTCGCGGAATACCGATAGCCTCAAATTCCAAATAAGCCATCGTTCCGGTCGCATCTTGAGTCAAAGTCTGATCTATCTTTAAGCCCACTTCACTACCGGGAATCATTTCGCCCTCGACCAAATGCGCTTTAATTATTTTTTGTGCAATAGTTAATCCCATTCTCTAAATCTCCCTCCCGGCGATACTTGCCTGTGCTTTGCGCACATGCTCATTGACCAATTTTTCTGCTTTTTCACCATCATGGGTGGCTATCGCCTCATAGATAGCCTTGTGCTCTTCCATCGACTCATGTGCTCTGGTGCCACTGGAAATCGATGCTTTGCGATATTTGATAATTCGCTTGTGCAAAGGCTCTAAAGTGTCATATAATGGTGTACTGCCGCTCATTTTGTACATCAAACGATGAAAAGCACTGTCCATATTTTTGATATTATCCGCATCCTGCTTTAAGGTATAAAACTCCTGGAGCTCTACTGTATTTTTTAATTCTGCCAATTGCTCATCAGTCGCTCTTTGCGCAGCTAATTTCGCCGCCAATCCCTCAATACGCGAGCGAATCTCGTAAATATCATCAATATCCTGCTTGGTAATGCCTAAGACAAACGCGCCTTTAGTCGTCATTTTGATGATATGCTCTTGGTCTAAGCGGCGCAATGCCTCTCTAATCGGAGTACGGCTCACACCTAATTTTTCGCTGAGCTTGGTCTCTGTCAACAGCTCTCCACGCGCATAATTACCGCTTAAAATATCTCTCTCTAATTGCTCGAAAATCTGCTCGGCTATCGAGATAGTTTTATGTTCCATCGTTCTCCACCTTTGCTTATTACTCAAATTTTAACGCACCAATGCACCATTAGACAAAAATGCGATTTTTTCTTCCATTTCTTTGTTCGTCATCGATGACTGACGACCATTTTCATACTCATTATCGATCCATTTCTTCAGCTCAATTACCAGTGGGTCGTGCTTATTTATTGCTCTATCGCCCTGTATATGATAGTTCTCATTAATCCAGTAAGCAATCCCTGCTGATCCGCTGGTTTTGGAAATGATGACATCAGGCGCACGATTGAGGATTTTCTTGGTATCAAAAATGTTGTAAATTTCCTCGTCTTTGAGCAAGCCATCAGCATGGATACCAGCTTTGGTCGAATTAAAATTGCGCCCGACAAACGGCGTCATATCCGGGATATGATAGCCCATTTCGTTTTTGAAATACTCCGCTATCTCGGTGATAACCGTCGAATCCATCCCATCTAACGAGCCCCTAAGCGATGCATACTCAAAAACCATCGCCTCCAAAGGCACATTACCGGTGCGCTCGCCAATACCCAAAAGCGAGCAGTTGACAGCCGATGCTCCATAGAGCCAAGCTGTCGTCGCATTAGCGACGGCTTTATAAAAATCATTATGCCCATGCCACTCCAAACATTCACTGGGGACATCAGCATAGTGCTGTAAACCATAAATAATTCCGGCGACACTGCGCGGAATAGCAACCTCGGTATATGGTACGCCATAGCCCATCGTATCGCACGCTCTGATTTTCACCGGAATACCGGCTTGTTTAGAACGATTCATCAATTCGGTAACAAACGGGACGACAAAGCCATAGAAATCCGCTCTGGTGATATCCTCTAAATGACATCTGGGGACAATACCTGCCTCAAACGCCAAATCAATCGTTTCCAGATACTTTTTCATGACCTCGCTACGGCTCATTTTCATCTTTTTAAAAATATGATAATCACTACAGCTGACTAAAATACCGGTTTCCTTGATACCCAAATCCTTGACTAATTTAAAATCCTCCTTAGTCGCTCTAATCCAGGTCGTAATCTCCGGGAATTTCAGCCCTAAATCCTGACAGCGTTGGACAGCTTCGCGGTCTTTGCTATTATAGATAAAAAATTCACTCTGGCGGATAATACCATACGGTCCGCCTAATTTGCTCAATAATTTAAACAAATCTACGATTTGATCTACAGTATAAGGATACATTGATTGCTGACCATCACGAAACGAAGTATCAGTAATCCAGATTTCCTCCGGCATACTCATCGGCACACGCAAATGATTAAAATGCACCTTGGGAATCGTACTATACTCATAAATATTGCGATACAGATTTGGTTCCTCGACATCTTGCAATTCGTATTTATAATACTTTTCCTCTAATAGATTCGTTTTCTTTGAAATTTCTAACATAGTCAATGCCCCCTTATAAAAGCCATACAAACATATAGTTTCTACATGTATACAATTATACACCGTATAACATAAATGTCAAGCTGCGACGAAAATTTTAATTTTAAATCCGAAAAATAATTTTATCATCATTATTGCAAAAAAACTACAAAAAATCGAACATATTTTCGTTTTTCTACTTGACGAACATTCGTTCTTGTACTATAATACATTTATCGAACAAATGTACTAATATCTTTCGCTAAGGAGGAGTTTTATATGTTGAAAAAATTAGAGGTTTTGGCTTCCGCTATTCTGTTTTTATTGATGTTTGTTTTTATCTCGCAATTAGAGATGAGTATCCTGCCCTTTGGGATTGCTTTTTGCGGAGTAATTAGTTGCGGTGGATTATCGATTATTTTGTTAATGCATGGCGCTGATTTATCCTTTACCCTGGATTTAGCTGAAAATGACCAATCTCCCGACACTAAACCCTGCTATGTAGCAGAAACAACCTATCCTGCTTTATCCGCTGATTTGCCCTCATCGTGGCTGGGCAAAACCAATGCTGCTTAAACCTTTTACTTACCCTTTTTATATTCTCATTTTTACACAATAAAAGCTGTATCCTTTTTATCGGATACAGCTTTTATTTTACTTATTCATCAAATAATTATACACTCTTGCGGTCAGCATTACGGCTTCGGCTACTTGAGGGCGTTTGGTACTATCGGCAAAATAGCTTTGCAAAGTATCATCGACAATACCTATATCATGCAAATAATCCAGCTGTTTTTGATAATCCTTATCCTCACAGCCCAAGACATCTGCCGCCGCATAAATAATTTCCGCACATTGGGGAATATCGTTTACTTCATAATAATTATGCTCAATCCCTACTTTGTCCAAGGTTTTGTTGAACATATTTTGGAATTTCCACTTGCCCAGCTCATTTTCCAAGCCATAGTCATTGCTATAGCCTCCGTCTAAAAGTCCCAAGGAGCGCAAAACTTTCACTCCATCATATGCCCAATGCTCCATGACCTTTTCCGGTAGGTAAAAATCCTCTAAATAAGCTCCCTGCTTGCGCAAGGTTTTCTGGATTTCCGCTATCGCCTTTTCATCGCCATAAATCGAGCTTACGCTTACATTGTTGTTTATCGCATAAGCACCGGCTACTCCGGCAGCTTCACCGCAAGCCATACCAATCGGAATTACTCTGGCTGAGCCTGCTGCCAAGGATTTATAGGACGCACTGCGCCCGACCACCAATAAATTTTCGACTTTTTCCGGCACGATACAGCCATAGCTGATCGCATAGCGGTCAGGGCTACCAATGACTGTCCCGTAGGTTTGGGTGGCAGTCGGCTGGACATCCACCGGATAGCCGCCAATCGCTATCTTGTCCTCGCAATCACGATTTTCCAAGACATCATCAATCGTGAGCTGATATTTGCCGATGATATGGCGGCTCTCGCGAATGTACAGCTGCTCGGCTGTACCGACTAGCTCGGCATTTTCAAAGCCAATGCAGTTTTCGCGCAAATACGGCACGATATACTCTAATTCCTTTTGTCCGCGAGCGATACCGTTAGCCTTGCTTTCATCGTCTAAGACATCTACTCCGAAAATAATCAGGGCATTCAAAAGCACTCTGCCATCATCTTGGCGCGCGATATTAAACCCACGCAAGCGCATCAAAGGGTCTTTCGGCTCATACGAATAGCCCTCTTTGGTATAGCCCCAGGCGGCTTTGTCCGTCGCTCCGGTACCGGCATTATCATCATTTTGCAAATAATCCTCTACCTTTTGCCAATCCACACCGGATAAGGTAAAGACCAAAGTTACGCCC
>CAYTOM010000005.1:11776-18423 GCA_964439335.1 uncultured Peptococcaceae bacterium
GCAAAGGTATACGGTACTCCACTGGCTACCGCTAAATCAGCATCAGCTGTCGCATCGATAACCACCGAGGCTATATATTCGTGCTCCGCCCCATCATGATGCGCTACGATACCCTTTAATTCATTGTTTTCCATCACCGGAGTAACCAACCGACAATCCAGCAATAAATCTAAATTAGGCTCATTTTCGACCATTTCTAAGAAAACAGCCTTTGCTTTTTCGATATCAAAGGCGGTACCGCCTACTTTGTCATAAAACTCCTTAAAAATACCTTGCGTTAAAAGCGTACCATCTCTGCCCTCGCACATATCGATAAAGTTTAATTCGCCCAAGGTCATCAACCCGCCTAAAGCCTCATCGTCCTCAATCAGCAATGTTTTCATGCCATTTCTGGCAGCCGATACCGCCGCCGCTACGCCCTCCGGCTCACCGGAAACGACGATCACATCGTAATCCACACCGTTATTGACCGGATTAGTGGCAGTATTATCCTTAAAACTGCACGCACTCAAAAGAAAGGTAAAAATAAGTACTACCGACCAGATTTTTTTCATTGTTCCTCCTTGATTTCGGCTGTATCTGCGCCAATGGTATCTGCTTGCTCATCAAACATTACCACCGGTGATTTTAACGGTTCAAAAGGGACACCCTCCTCGATTTCCCGTACTTTTTGCAAGGCAACTATGGCGACCTCGAGCATCTCCTCGTCCGGCTCTCTGGTAGTTAATTTTTGTAGCATCAGCCCCGGATAAGCTAAGGCGCTGACAATTTTATTGTCAATGTGTCTGCCGCTGAATTTCAAAAATTCATAGCTCACACCTGCTACTACCGGCAGCAAAACTACCCTGGAAATAATTCGCCACGCAAAATTATCGACACCTAAGAAAGAAAACAGCACGATACTAATAATCATAACCAAAAACAAAAAGCTCGTCCCGCATCTGGGATGCAAAGTTTGATACTCCTGGCAATTTGCCGGAATAAGCTCACGATCATGCTCATAGGCATGAATAGTTTTATGCTCCGCGCCATGATACTGAAAGACGCGCGCTATTTCATTCATTTTAGATATTGCTACGACATATAACAAAAATACCGCAACTCTAATCACGCCCTCGAGCAAATTTTGCCCAAAGCTACTTGATACTAACGGTGTCAGCAAATGTGCCAAAATAACCGGCAAAATAAAAAACAAACCTATTCCTAAAACCAAAGCTATTGCGACGCTGATGATGACATCACGCACGCTTAAAATCTCCTCTTCACATTCTGCTGATTCATTAGATGAATAGGTGAGAGCCTTAAAGCCTACTACCAGGGACTCAATTAAATTAACCGTCCCTCGAATAAACGGCCATTTCAAAAATTTGTACTTATCACCGATACGATTTAATTTCTCCATTTTAACACTGATAGAGCCATCAGCCTTGCGCACAGCAATCGCCGAATTATGCTGCCCGTTCATCATGACACCCTCTATCAAAGCCTGCCCACCATACGAATATTTCATGCATTGCCCTCCTAAAAACCTATATTTCTTCGTTAATGCTTTAATTCCACTTTATCCGTCATCATACCTATGAATAACGCGTAAAAATATGAAATTTATCGGTAAATCTTCCCACTGAAAGCTATATGGATAACTAATGCTTTACCAAAAACGATTTCCCTAAAATTTAATTATAATTTATTTGCACTTTAAATGCAATTACTTTCTAAAGAAAAAAGCGGAGATTTTTCTCCGCTTTACTTACTTTTATAGCGCAATCTTTTGATGCTCATCGTTAATCCAACCAGCACCAGCCCCAAAGCTAACAAATAAACCCCATGCATACCGAAAAGAAAGACATCTTCTCTCCCCTCGACAAAGGTTGTCGTCGTATAGCCTAAACGCATACTCATTAAATTGTACAAAAGTGCAGTCGAAAGCGAAATACCAAAGGTATTTCCCAAATTACGCGTCAGACCATTCATACTGCCGGCAGCTCCGGTTTTATTATTGGGGACGGTACTCATGATAAGTGTCGTATTCGGCGATTGAAAGATACTAAAGCCCAGGCTCATCAATACTGTACCCAGGATATAATGCCACACCGATGATTCTGCTCCCAAGCACGCCATGACACCTAGCCCTACCGCTCCGGTGGTTAAGCCGATTACGCCTAAAATCTCCGCACCGATTTTGTCCGCCAGATTTCCGCTAAAAGGAGCCACCACCGCCATGATAATCGAATAAATCATCATTAATTGTCCGGCTGTCCCTGCCGAGTAGCCCAGCACCTTTTGCAAATAAAACGGCACGATAAAATTATTACCGGAAATGGCGAAAAAGGTCAAGAACGAGCAAAATAGACTAATCGTAAATATCTTCATCGAAAATAGCGAAAAATCCAGCATTGGATCCTGCACTTTTTTCTCTGCTTTATAAAAGATATACCCGATGATTAAGGCTAAAATTAGCAAAAGCAAGCAAGTCAGATAATGCCCCTGACCTTTTTGCAGCATTTTTATCGCCCAATAAATCATGATAATGAGCACCGCAAAGCCTATAGAGCCTTTTAAATCAATTTTTAAACTACTGTCATGCGACAAATTCGGCAAAAATAAGACACAACACACAAAATCAAGCAGACAAATCGGGATATGAATGAGAAAAATGGCATTCCAGCTAAAATTATCGACAATCAATCCACCAATTGACGGTCCAATCATCATGCCTAACGCTACTAAGCTCCCATTCATACCTAAAGCCTTGCCACGCTCACCATTCAAAAAAGCCTCGGCAATAATGCCCTGATTAAGCGCCATAGTAATCGCCGAACCAATACCTGATACCAATCTACCCACTAAGAGCATCAAATAACTATGTGCCGAAAACGAAATGATAGAGCCTATAAAAAACACCGCTATCCCGATAGGAAAAATTTTATCCTTTCCTTTTATATCTCCTAAGCGCCCAAAGCTCAAAATAAAGCCAATGACCGTCAGTAAATTAATCGTCACTACCAATTCGACCTGTGCCATAGAGATGCCTAATTCATCAGCGATAATCGGTAAAGCGACATTTAACGAGCTGGAATCCACACAGTTGGCAAAGGTTATCACAGCGACCATCAGCCATATCAACCAGCGTCTGTTATGTATTTCTTCTCTAGTCATTGCTCTATTCATCTAATATCCGTCCTTTCGCTCGATTGCAGTGCATAAAAAAGCACAGCTCAAAAAGCTATGCCCAAAATTCTATCCTTTTGTATTGGTATAATCTCTTTATTAGTATAATATTTTTGCCTTTCTTTGTCAAGGGTAGCAGGCGGTCAGTTTTTCGGATTTAAATGAATCATGATATGCTTAACCTGCGGAAATTTATACTCTATCCCCCGATGCACGCGCTCGGCGATTGCATGAGCTTTGTTTAAACTTTCCTCACCATCGGCTAATATTTCCACATCGACATAAATTTTATTGCCAAATATCCGCGTATTTAAGCGATCTATCCCCAATACACCATCTTGGCGCATAATAAAATCACGAATTTCGCTCTCAAACTCTACATCGCACGCTCTATCGATCATGCGATTGACTGCTTCGCGGAAAATATCAAACGATACCTTGATGATAAAGCAGCAAATCACTACGCTTGCTAAGGGATCCAAAACCGTATACCCCATGCGCGAGCCGATTATACCCACCAACGCCCCGATTGAGGATAGCGCATCGGAACGATGATGCCACGCATCAGCTAAAAATGCCGCCGAATCGATTTTTAACGCTATTCTTTTCGTATAATGATACATCCATTCCTTGGTGAAAATAGATACTATCGCCGCAATCATCGCTATTTCTCCCGGAGTAGATAATTGATTTTGCTCTAAAAGAAAAATCTTTTCCAAACCACTATAGCCTATGCCCATGCCGGTCAATAATAGCACTCCGGATAGCAAAATCGAAGCCACGCATTCCTCGCGGTCATGCCCATAGGGATGCTCCTTGTCAGGGTCTTTGCGCGACATATTGACCCCAATTAGCGCCATAAAAGTCGCCAGTACATCTGATGCCGAATGCACCGCATCGGAAATCATCGCCCCGGAATTACCAACAATCCCGGCAAACAATTTAAAAATCACTAAAGCGATATTGACTCCTATGCTTACTAGGGATACTTTTTTGATTAGTTGGTTTATCCTTTCCTCATCTGTGATGACCTGTACCTTGTTCATACCTTTCACCTCACCTAAAATAAAAAATCCGCCGAACATTAATTGTCCCGCGGATAGCCACTGCTTATTAGCCCGGTTTGCTCAAGCAAACCTGATAATCTATAATTTTAGGTATTTTAGCACATCCCAAGCGCAATGTCAAGCTCAGAGAATAGGAAAAAATAATGCTTTTTGCGACAAAAGTGAGCTTATTATCCTCTATAGCGGTGGCATTTATTTTTTATCTATATTCCATTTGTACAAATAATATGCCAATGTATCCTGCGCCGTAGTAGTTAAACCAACCAAGCATTGCTCGTAGAGGCTGCTATGGATATAGCGTTTATTTTGGCAGATAGCCCTTAAAGTATCTAAATACTCCTGATTCATGTTTTCTCTAAAAAGCTGTGTAAATGCCCGCCGACAATCTTTCAGCAAAAAGGTATAATTATACCACAAAGTCTCGCTAAAGATATTACTGCAAAACAATCCTTTGCCCTCCAGCTCGCGTTTTTGCCGATAAATATACTCCGGTACACTATCCTCGATATATTTATACCTATCGCCATCATGATATGCCAACCCATAGAAAGTCTTTTCAAAGACATCTTTGGTCACAAAGCTGTCCTCCATACATTTTTCTTCCATATCAATCCAGGCAAGTAATTCCCGATAGTGTATCTCGCCCAAGCGACATAAGCTATAGCAATATTTTACCAAATTGCGGAAATAATTCAGCCTTTTCTCGTCAAATACTCCCTCCAGCTTTTCTCTCTCGCTATCCAGCCAAGCATACGCCGAATCATCGCGAATTTCAGCGGCTATTTGGCTTAGGCTCGCAAATAATTCCCGTGGATAGGCTTTATAAAGCTGATAAGCTAATTGCTTTTTCACATCTAATAAAATGTCCTCTTTCATGCCTATCGGCACCAAGCGTTTATAGGTCGCTGTCATAATATCGCCGGCATAAATGCCCGAAAAGGCAGCTTCTTCGATAAACTGATAAATTTTGCCTGCATCGGTGCTTAATTTATAGCACATCTCATCATTTTCCAGATAAGCCGCCCCATAGACTGTAAACTCCATCTCCATCCAGCCCATTTCGGCTTTTTTCTTGACATCCTCCATGACCTGCAAATCACGAAATTTTGCCGTAAAATCCAATCTACCGCCCATAATATCACCCCTTTAACAGCTGCGCTACATTAGATTTTGTTTCGATATGAATTGCCATTCTGCCGTCAGCATTATGGGCAATTTCTACCGGATAGCCCAGCATTTCAGACATATTTGCCGAATTAAAGACCTCGGCGGTATCCCCCTGAGCAAAGACTACCCCGCGCTTTAAACACAGGCTTTTATCAAAAATAGGCAAAATTTCCTCGATGTAATGCGTCACATAGATAATCGTCATTTCTTTAGACAAATCTGCCAAAGTTTGCAGCATATATTCCCGATGATACACATCTAAACCATTGCATGGCTCATCAACGATCAATATTTTCGGTCGACTCATCAGTGCTCTGGCAATCATCACATTTTGACGCTCACCTTTGGAGAGCATATCAAACTGCCGATTCATTTTAGCCCCCAATCCCAGCTCCTGCAATAATTCCTTGGCAAATATCGCATCTTTTAAATTCAGCTCATCATCTAAGCTCAAAGTCCCTGATTTACCGCTTAATACTATATCCAGCACATTTTCCTTGCCGTAATGAATGTCAAAAAACGAACTGCTGACAAACCCGATTTGCTTGCGAAAGCTCAAAGCATTTTCGTTAGTATACTCCTCGCCAAATAGCTTGACACTGCCGGCAGTGAAATGCTTAAATCCGGCAATAATCGACAAAAGCGTGGTTTTGCCGGAGCCATTCATGCCGTAGACGACCCAGTTTTCTCCCGCATTGACCTGCCAAGAGACATTTTGCAATAAATAGTGCTTCCCCATACGGCAGGACAAATTTTTTACTTCAATAATCGGTGTGATTGGCGTCATTATTTCTGCTCACCACCATCCTGTACTGCTTGCTCATTTTGCTTAATTACTTCAGCTAAATCCTTTTCCTTGAGGGTAATACATTCGCCTAAGAAATTTTCGTTTATATTTAGCGGTACGGTAAAACCTTCTTTGTCCAAAAGCCCTAAATTCATATTACCCCAATTCATAATTTCGCATATTTTAGCAATATTCATCTGCTTGGTACGCTCATTTTCCTCTAAATCGGGAAACATATTGATTTTGCTTTCCTCAACAAAATATTTACTGCTCAAATATATCTCCGGCTCGACCCCAAATTCGATACGATTGCATTTTTCGCAAAAAATTTCGATCCGCACCGACTCGTAAGAGCTAAAAATAATTCTTTTCATGAGTAAATTGCCCCCGCAAAATTTGAACACACAGCGTTTGTTGCGGCGTTTCAGCATTGCTATGCGGTCATCCGAATTAAA
>CAYTOM010000006.1:0-18279 GCA_964439335.1 uncultured Peptococcaceae bacterium
GATGGGTCTGGAGGAGCTTACCGGCTATAAATATGTGATCAATGGCTCAGGTCAGGTGAGAAAATAAGTGACTAAGAAAAAATTAGGAATTTTAGGCGGTACTTTTGACCCTATTCATCGGGGGCATCTGCATTTAGCACATTGTGGAGTAAAAAAGCTGGGATTAGATGAGGTGATGTTTATCCCGGCGGCAAATTCGCCGTTTAAGGTAGGGCAAACGATGGATTTTGCCACACGCTTTACTTTAGCGGCTATCGCGATAGCTGATGAGCCGCAATTTCGCATAAGTGCTTTAGAGGCTTTGCGCGAGGGGAAATCCTATACCTATGAGACGATTTTGTTTTTAAAGGAGCTTTATCCCCGGTGGGAATTATACTTTTTAAGCGGTGCCGATGCTTTGGATAATTTGACTAAATGGTATAACTGGCAGGGGATTTTAGAAAATTGCTATTTTGCCGTTTTCAATCGTCCGGGCTATGAGCTGGCATTGCCGGAGGAGCTAAGTGGAGAAAAATTAGCGCAGGAAAAAATATTGCTTTTGGCGATAGATGAGGAATTAGATATTTCATCCTCGCTATTGCGCCAAAGTAAAGCGGATGAGCTTTGGGCAGAGTATCTACCGGAGGCGGTCATGCGCTATATCAAGGAAAATGGGCTTTACAGAAGGTGAAAGAATGGAGAAATACGAGGGCTATAAAATCATATTGCAAGAGATGCTGTCGGAGAACCGCTATCAGCATTCATTAAATGTAGCGGATACTGCCGCTAAATTAGCCATAGTGCATAATGCTGATGCCGAAAAAGCCTACTTAGCAGGATTGATGCATGATTATGCCAAGGATATCAATCCGGAGGAGCTTTTGGAAATTGCCGAAGCACATGATTTGATTCAAGATGAGGTAGAGATACTGGCACCATATCTACTGCATGGACCGGTGGGGGCGTATTTGCTTAAAGAACGGGAAATTATTACCGACGAGGAAATTTTGCGGGCGATTGCTTTGCATACGACCGGAGCCAAGGATATGACGCTTTTAGATAATATTATTTATATGGCTGATTATATCGAACCGGGCAGAAAACATGGCAATGTGGACAATATCCGCACAATTACCTACAAAATTTTGGATTTTGGCTTAGCCAGCTGTTTTGATAGTGTGATTATGTATCTGATTTCTAATGGTAGCTATATCCACCCTAATTCTATCATGGCACGCAACAGCGTTATTAGTAGGATAAATACCAATAGTAGTAACTGATTTTGAGGAGGACAATGATGGATTCGTATATTTTAGCAGAAAATATCGTCAAGGCTATCGACGATAAAAAAGGACAAAATATTGTTTTGTTGGACATTAGAGAAAAGACCGGTATTGCCGATTATTTCGTTATTTGCACCGGTAATACCAAAATTCAGACTAAAGCTATCGCTGATGGTATCGAGGAAAAATTGGACAAAGAATTTGCTGTTGAGGTATTGCATCGCGAAGGCTTTCAAAGCGGTGAATGGATTTTGTTAGACTATAGCACTGTCGTAGTGCAAATTTTCCAACCGGAGGCTAGAGAGTATTATAATCTGGAAAAACTCTGGTCTGACGGCAAAAATATTGATTTGACCGCAATTTTAGGTGAGGAATAATGGCATACGAGAGCTTGGCGCAGGTATATGACAAAATTATGCGCGAGGATGTGGACTATAAAGATTGGGCAGAGTATACGAGCGAATTGTTGTTGGAAAACGGTTGCCCAAAAGAAAAATTGCTGGATTTAGGCTGTGGGACAGGCGGTATTACCATGGAAATGAGTCGCTTGGGCTGGCAAATGAGCGGTGTGGATTTATCCGCAGAGATGCTTGATGAAGCCCGAGCTAAATTTGCTATGGAAAATTTAAGCATCGATTTATATCAGCAGGATATTACCGAACTTTCATTAGCGGATAAATTTGCCGGAGCTATGGCGACCTTTGATACTTTTAATTATATAGTAGAGAGGGCAAAATTAGTCCAAGCTCTGAAAAATGTCTACCAATGCTTGGATGAAAATGGCATTTTGGTCTTTGATTACAATACGCGCTTTAAATTGGCTGATATTTTAGGCGATAATACCTACAGTTATTACAGTGATGAGACGGTGTATATGTGGGATAATGAGTATAATCCCAATACCCAGATTTGCAAAATGCAGCTGACATTTTTCCTAAAGCAAGCTAATGGTCTTTATGAGCGCAAAATGGAAATTCATCGCCAACGGGCGTATAGCTCGGCACAGTGGAAAAATATCTTAAAGGAAAGCGGCTTTACATTTTTGCACGCTTATGACCAATTAACCAAAGATGAGGTCACGCAGGAAACTTTTGAGGAAAAAGTATTTATCGTAGCTCAAAAAAGTTAAATGACTGATAAATGACTAAACGATAGGAGAATAAAAATGTCGATAGCTGTTTTTGATTCGGGGATAGGGGGATTGAGTGTCCTACAGCAGGCAAAGCTCCTGCTACCGGACAAAGATTATCTGTATTATGCCGATACAGCCCATGTGCCCTATGGAGTAAAAACTAAAGATGAGGTCATCGGCTATGTAGCAGAGGCTGCGGATTTTTTGCTCCACCAAGATAATGTCGAGGCATTAGTCATTGCTTGCAATACAGCGACATCGGTTGCAGCACCTATTTTGCGCTCGCGCTTTCAGGTGCCTATTTTGGGCATGGAGCCGGCAGTGAAACCGGCGGTGACATCGGATAGGGTGCATCGAGTCTTAGTCACAGCGACACCGCTTACCTTGCAGGAAAAAAAGATGCAGGAATTATTAGCGAGATGGGATAGCGAGCATTTGGTCGATTTATTGCCGTTGCCCGAGTTGGTGGAATTTGCCGAGCGCGGGTGCTTTTGGGGTAAAGAGGTCGAGCGATATCTGCATAATGAGCTGGGACAATATGCTTTGGCAGACTATTCGGCGATTGTGCTGGGGTGTACGCATTTCAATTTTTTTAGAAAGACCTTGCGCGGTATATTACCGGATAATATGCACATTTTAGATGGTACGCCGGGTACGGTGCATAATTTAGCCAACCAAGTGAGCACGACGAAAGAATCAGGCGAGATACGCTTTTTTAATTCCTATGGCGAAGTGACAAAACCTGAGGAAATAGCCTATTTCAATAGCTTATTAGATGTGCTGGCGGATAATATGCAAATAGATTAGTAAGTATTTGCTTAGTAATATATAAGATAAATCAAAAAGGTACTGCATAGGCAGTACCTTTTTTAGTAAGCAAAATCAATATAGCGAGTAAATTGTATCAGCAAAAGTATTATCGACAATATCGGCAAAAATCACTTTGGTTGGGCAAAATGACATTTGCTCAAGCTGTTAATTAAAGAATTGACCGTATCAAAAATAATTCGCAAATCAGCATCGGCACATGGTGCCAAAAGGCTGTCAATTTGAGCGATATAAGTATCGTGGCTGGATTTGAGCGAGCCACAAAGTAAAAAATCCAGAGAAACCTGAAAATAATTAGCGATAGCTACTAATGTAGGCAAGCTGACTTTTGTAGAGGCGTTTTCGATATGGCTAATGTGGCTGATAGATAAATTGGTATATTCAGCAAGTTGTTCTTGCGAAAGCTCATGCTTTTGTCGTAAATGCTTGATGCGAATGCCGATATAGACATAATCAACACAATGAGCAAAATTACGCATAAAAAATCTCCTTTGCTTGAAATTTGCAGGCTTTAAGTGGTAAATATTTCATAATATGTATTATATAGCATAATTGCGAGAATATCAAGCACAAATAAAGCAAAAATTGGATTTAATGATTAGAAAAGGGAATTATTTTAATTTGTTATAAAAATAGATAACAAAATTAAGGAATCAAGATAAATTACGCAGATTTTTTAGGCTGAAATAGCTCTTTTAGGTGCTGATGATTACTTGTTGACGGATAGAAAAATGTGCATTATAATAAAAGAAATATGATAAAAAGGTGATTGATAATGACAGCAGAGATAAATCAGGAGCATAAAAGACGCGTCCGCTATCAAGGCAAATATCCCAGAAAATTCGAGGAAAAATACAAAGAATTACAGCCGGAAAAATACGCCGAGGAAATCGAAAAAATTAAAGCCAAGGGCAAAACACCTGCCGGGACGCATATCCCGATTATGGTAGGAGAAATCTTGGAATTTTTACAAATTACCCCCGGAATGCGTGGGCTGGATGCGACCTTTGGCTATGGTGGGCATAGCGAAAAAATGCTGGAAAAATTAGAGGGGGCAGGGCATCTATTAGCTATCGATGTCGATAGCACCGAGATGACCAAGACCGAAGCACGCTTGCGCGCATTGGGCTATGATAGGGATATTTTAAGCGTCAAGCAGTCTAATTTTGCCGATATTGCCGCTTTAGCGCAAGAATATGGCAAATTTGATTTTATTTTGGCGGATTTAGGAGTATCTTCTATGCAGATAGATAATCCGGAGCGGGGATTTTCCTATAAAAATGATGGACCGTTAGATTTGCGTTTAGACCAAAGCAAAGGTGTAACGGCGAGTGAAAGATTAGCCGAATTAAGCGCAGAAGAAATCGAGGGTATGCTTATTGATAATGCTGATGAACCCTACGCTGCGCAAATTGCCAAGGAAATCAGCAAATTGCAGCAAAACGGGACCTTGATAGTATCGACAACGCAGCTAAGCTACATTATCGCTAATGCTTTGGCTTTTTTGCCGCCTAAAGAGCGTGCCGAGGAAATCAAAAAATCCTGCCGTCGCACCTTTCAGGCTTTGCGGATAGATGTCAATAGTGAGTATGAGGTTTTAGAAAAGTTTTTAGAGAGTTTGCCCGAGGCAATGAATAATGGCGGTAGAGTAGCTGTGTTGACCTTTCATTCCGGGGAGGATAGATTGGTCAAGAAAGCCTTTAAGCGGCTCAAAAAAGAGGGGCTTTTGAGCGAGATTGCTACCGAGGTAATTCGCCCGAGCAAAGAGGAGTGCTACCAAAATTCTCGTGCTCATTCCACCAAAATGCGCTGGGCAATAAAATAAAATTGTTTGCAAAGGCTGAAAAGGGCATTGACAAATTTGACAATTTAAGATATTATATATTTAATACATTAAAGTGCGAAAAGAAGGTGGAGCAATGTACGACAGCCGTATTGCCGATAGTGCGATTGATAATTTTTTTGAAGCTTTGTCGGTCTTGGAAACTAAGGAGGAGTATTACCGATTTTTTGAGGATATCTGTACAGTAGTCGAATTAAAAAGTATCGCGCAGCGTTTAGAGGTAGCGCAAATGCTGAGTGAGGATAAAATTTATGCTGATATTGCCAAGGAAACCGGAGCCAGTACAGCGACGATCAGCCGAGTGAAAAAATGCTTAAATTACGGTGCTGACGGCTATAAATTGGTTATCGAGCGATTGAACGAAAAAAATAAATAAATTGGTGATTTTGAAGAGAAAAAGGATAATCCGTTTAGGATTATCCTTTTTTGTGTGCGATAAAACTTATATTTATATTTGCACAAATGTCGGTATGCGCTTTTTAAAGGTGGTAAGGGTGGTGATACCCATCGACGGCAAAAGCTCGGTTAATTCTTTTAATCCCCAGCCTACATGCTCAATACGATGACTATCGGCTCCGATAGTGAGAATTTTGCCGCCTAATTCGTGATAGCGCATTACGATTGGCAAATGAGGGAGCGTGGCATGGGAATAATGTCGCATACCAGAAGTATTAATTTCGATGCCTTTACCACGCACAATCAAGCGTTTGAGAAAGCTTTCGAGGTATTCTATTTCGATAAAATAATCATCGGCTGTGTAGCTAAAGGGCATGACCCGACGGATAAAATCTAAATGACCACAGACATCAAAATCGTCAAATTCATCGATAAGCTCAATTAAATTGTGGTAGTAAGCATGGTAGAGATTTTCCTTGCTACCAAAGCTGTCTAAATAGCCGGGGGTGCGCATACTTTGATAATTGATGCGGTGCAAAGAGGCGATGACAAAATCAAAGGGGTAGCTTCGGACAAATTCAGCGGATTTTTGGAGCATACCGCGGTTTAGACCGATTTCGACGCCGATATTGATAGTGATTTCGTCTTGGTACTGTTGCTTTAATTCCTCTAAAGTAGGGAAATATTTTTCGGCGTTTAAAATATGAGTATCGTCCATGATATTATCAGGCAATAAATCCATATGGTCGGTGATGGTGATTTCGTCAATTCCCAAGGAGATAGCACGCTCAATAGCAGCATTGGGGGATTGGATACTGTCGGCTGAAAATGTCGTATGTAAATGGTAATCGATTAGCATAGGAGTCCTCTTTTCGTAATTAGGTACTTTTCATAGTTAGATTTTTTCGTAATTAGGTTATTTTCATAAGTAGGTTTATATTTTACGATATTTCGATAGCAAGCCCGGTAGCTACTTCATGGACAGGTAGATATTGCAACAGGCGAGCTTTATTGCGCAGGGAGATACAATGCGCCGGATATAAATCCGCGATATTTAAGCCTTGCAAATAGGCGAGTGTATCGTGAAAACGCATATCACTATGGAGCAGATGAAAACCGCCCAAGATCAGGCTTATTTTTTGGCGTCCACTGAGCTTTTGGGCATACGAGATGATATTACCGATACCGCTATGGGAGCAGCCGGTGATGATGGCTATCCCATCATGCTCATCTAAGTAGACTAACGCCGTATCGTCATAATTATAGTCCGGTTGCTTGTTGTTATCCTTTAGCGTATAGCCGATAGCTTGTCTTTGCTCCCACGAGTGCGTGGTAGGGATTTCACCTAAAAAAAGGAGCTTGGGCGAGAGCCAGACGGGATTTGGTGTAGGCGTGTAGGAAAAATGCCTGTTTATCGCGTCAGCATCTAAGGGCGAGCCGATATAGTTATCTTGGGCATCATACTTGGCTAAAAAGCAATCGGGATGCGCCAGCAGCGTGATATGACGGCAGTCCATCACCGAGGGTAGATATTTTAATCCGCCACTATGGTCATCATGCCCATGCGAGAGGATAATATGCGTGAGCTTGGTGAGATCAATATTCATTTTAACGGCATTTTTCAGATATACATCGGAGTAGCCGGTGTCAAATAAAATACGCATATCATCGCATTCGAGATAATATGACACTGCCGGCTCAGCTAAATAATATTGGTCGATATAGGTAGCATTGTCTACTAAAACGGTAATTTTCACCAAAAGCCCTCCTTTAGGCTTGATTTTTGAGGATAGTAGCTAATTCGAGCAAATCAGCGACATAATAATCCGGTTTAAAGGATAAAAGAAAGTCTTTTTCAAAGGCACTATAGGCTACGGCAGCTGTGTGGGTGCCGGCATTTTGCCCACAGAGAATGTCAAAATTGCTATCGCCTACCATGATAGCCTCATGAGGATCGATTTTTAATTTTTCTAGGGCTTTTAGCGCCGGAGCAGCATTTGGTTTATGCTCAATAGTGCTTTCACAGGTGATGATAGCCGAGAAATAAGGGAAAAGCGAAAATTGCTCTAAATTGGGATAAGCTCCGACTTGGCGTTTGGAGGTAACTAAAGCAATTTTTAAGCCCATAGCTTTAAATTCATCTAAAGCCTCGCGCACATTAGGGCAGAGCTTGATATATTGGCTATGGTCGATTTTTTGCTGAAAATCTTGGTATTCGTTTAAAAGTTCATCAGCTTTTTCGGCGTTCATGGCATGAAAAACCTCAGTCAAAGGCTGACCGAATGTTTTAACGATTTCTGCCCGAGGTAGAGAAATGCCTAATATTTTATCTAAAGTATGCTCGAAGCATTGAAAAATAAGCTCGTTGGTGTTGACGACAGTGCCGTCTAAGTCTAATAATACTGCTTTGATGCTCATAAATTTCTCCTTTTACTGAATTCTAACCAATTAACAAACATTTAATATTTACTTTATGATTATAGCACTATTAGGGGAAAAATGAAAAGGGAAAAACAATAAAAATAAAAAATTTTGCCTATAGTCTAAATTTGTCCGAGGGGATTATCAGCCAAAAATGAGCTTGCGGCTATTTTAATGTGCTTTTGCCTTAATTAAAGCAAATATCTATCGTTGACTAACTGCTAAAAAAATAGTAAAATATAATGTTAGATATTTGGATATATTTTTGGCGTAAATTCAGCATTAGTCGGGCAGTCTATCAAGCAAAGGAGGGATAAATCGTGCGTAAATTGAGCGATAGTGTGACTAATATCAAGGGTGTAGGGGCGAAAAGAGCTCAGCAATTACAAAATTTAGGTCTGTGGCAGATTGAGGATTTGCTTTATTATTTTCCTTTTCGTTACGAGGATCGCAGCAAAATAGCGGATTTATCCCAATTAAATGACGGCGATAATGCTTTTATTTTCGGCAGCATTGCTCAGATACGCAATGTCCGCCTGCCCGGGGGCAAGCTATTGGTGCGAGTCATTGTGCGGACGGATAGCGGAAATATTACACTTTTGTGGTTTAATCAGCCCTATGTAACGCAAAAAATGGCTTTGGGAGCATTGATACTGGCATATGGGAAATACCATGTCAAAAAAGAAAAACAGCTGGCGGTGCAGGATTATCAGGTTTTAGCTGGTGAGGACGAATTAGAGCAATATTTGGGCATCATGCCGGTATATCCGGCTAGCAGTGAATTGAGCGAGAATATGCTCAAAAAATATATAAATTTGGCGGTGGATGAGTATTTGCCACTGGTAGAGGAGTATTTACCGCTTGATATCCGCGAGGAGCATCATCTGGCGGATTTATCATGGGCGATAGCTGCTATCCATCAGCCGAAAAGCTGGCAGGAATTAAATATCGCTCGCTATAGGCTGGTATTTGATGAATTTTTGCTCTTGCTTTTGAGCTTGGCAGAGGGCAAGGCTAAGGAGAAAGCTCCGGGTGTAGCTCATTTGAGTGAGGCTAGCTTGACCAAAAGATTTTTTGAGCTTTTGAGCTTTGAATTAACCGATGCCCAAAAAAGAGTGATCATGGAAATCAAGCGTGATATGGAAAGCCCCTATGCGATGCAGAGGTTATTGCAGGGAGATGTCGGCTCCGGCAAGACTATCGTGGCTATTTTTGCTTTGCTGAAAGCGGTGGAAAACGGCAAGCAGGCGGTATTGATGGTACCGACGGAAATTTTAGCGGAGCAACATTATTGGAGTTTGCAAAAATATTTGGAACCGCTGGGGGTCAAAGCAGCATTATTGACCTCATCGGTAGCCAAAAAAGATATGTATGATTTAAAGACGAAAATTGCTTTAGGTGAAATAGCGATAGTGGTTGGCACCCATGCTGTATTGGAGGACGATGTCCGATTTAAAAATTTATCGTTAGTAGTTATAGACGAGCAGCATCGTTTTGGTGTGCGCCAGCAATTAACATTGCAAAATAAATCTCAAGCAGCTGATGTCTTGGTAATGACGGCGACACCTATCCCCCGTTCGTTGGCACTGACTATTTACGGTGATTTAGATTTATCGGTCATCGATGAATTGCCTAAAGGTCGGCAAAAAATTATTACCTGGGCAATAGGTGAAAAAAAGCGTGCTGGAATGTATAAATTTTTGGCAGAGCATATCGCCGGTGGGGAGCAGGTCTATATAGTTTGTCCATTGGTCAATCAGTCTGACAAGCTGGATTTGGCAAATGTCGTAGCTTTAGAGGAAAAGCTAGCTACGGAGATTTTTCCTGCTTATCGGGTGGCACTATTGCATGGGCAGATGAAAAGTGCGGAAAAAACGCAAATTATGGACGAATTTCGCCTAGGGAAAATAGATATTTTAGTTTCGACAACTGTCATTGAAGTCGGTGTCGATGTGGCTAATGCGACGATTATGGTGATCGAAAATGCGGAGCGTTTTGGTCTGGCACAATTACACCAGCTCAGAGGGCGTATCGGGCGAGGAACAAAGCAGAGCTATTGTATCCTGTTAGCAAACCCCACTACGGATGAGGGCAAGCGCCGCTTGGAGGTTATGACGAAATCAAACGATGGCTTTTTTATCGCCGAGGCTGATTTAAATATTCGTGGTCCGGGGGAAGTATTGGGATTGCGTCAGCATGGCTTGCCGGAATTAAAAATAGCTAATTTAGCTGAGGATATAGTGATTTTGGAGCAGGCAAAAGAGGTAGCCGAGCAGATAAAGCTCACTAATAATGATACTGATAATGATGAGCACAGCCAAGCCTTAAAGGCGCGATTGGCGCGCATAAATACTACAGCCAAATGCCGAATGGAGGGATTAAATAAAAATGGACAATCTATTTAGCAGAAATAATGCTTATACCACTGCCCCTTTGGCGCAGCGAATGCGACCGGAAAGTATCGATGAAATTATCGGTCAGGAGCATATTTTAGCACCGGGCAAGCTCTTGCGCCGCTCGATAGATACCGATAGATTATCGTCGCTGATTTTTTATGGGCCTCCCGGCTGTGGCAAGACGACTATTGCCAATGTCATTGCTAAAGTTACGCATAAATTTTTTCAGAGCTTAAATGCGGTCACTGATGGTGTACCGGAATTGCGCAAGGTCGTCAAAAAAGCCGAAGATGATTTGAATTTATACAATCAGCAGACGATTTTGTTTATTGACGAGATTCATCGCTTTAACAAAGCTCAGCAGGATGCCCTCTTGCCATGGGTGGAAAAGGGCGTGGTCGTTTTAATTGGGGCAACGACGCAAAATCCGTATTTTAGCTTAAATCCGGCACTTTTGTCGCGCTCTTTGATTTTCAAGCTGGAGGCGATTGAAAAAGATGATATTATCAGGCTTTTAAAGCGCGCTTTGGCTGACGAAAAGCGTGGCTTGGGTAATTATCAAACCAAAGTTACCGAGGAAGCGTTGGAGCATTTAGCCAATTGCGCCAAAGGCGATGTGCGTACAGCATTAAATGGTTTAGAAATAGCGGTTATCTCCAGTGCTCCTGCGGATGATGGCGTGCGCTATATTGATTTAGCTGTAGCGGAGGAGTCTATCCAGCGACCGGCAGTAGTGTATGACAATACCGGTGATGAGCATTATGATATAGTTTCGGCTTTTATCAAAAGTATGCGTGGCTCCGATGCTGATGCGGCGATTTATTATTTGGCGAGAATGATAGATGCCGGCGAGGATCCGCTTTTTATCGCTCGGAGAATGGTGGTTTTAGCGGCGGAGGATATCGGATTAGCTGATCCGCAGGCTTTGGTTATCGCGCAAAGTGCGGCTAGCGCGCTTCAGTTTGTCGGTATGCCGGAGGGGAGATTGATCCTAGCGGAGGCGGTAATTTATTTAGCGTGTGCGCCGAAAAGCAACAGTGCCTATGTGGCGATAGATACAGCTCTGGCAGATATGCGCGCCGGTAAAGCCGAAGCAGTACCTAAGCATTTGCGGGATAGTCATTACAAAGGTGCGGCTAGCTTTGGACATGGTAAAGACTACCAATATCCGCATAATTTTCCCGATGCTTGGGTAGAGCAATTATATTTGCCGGAAAAATTGCAGGGGACGGTTTATTATCAGCCTAATATACGGGATAAAGCTAAGAAACGAGGAATGAAAAATGAGTAAGGTAGTCTTAGGATTAAGCGGTGGGGTGGATAGTGCCGTAGCTGCCTATCTGCTCAAGGAAGAGGGTTACGAGGTAGTAGGCGTGCATTTGACATTGCTACCGGATTATTGCGGAGCTGTCTCGGCTCCCGGTGATGCTAAAATGATAGCAGAGCAATTGGGGATAGAGTTTCATTTGCTGGATGGACGCGAAATATTTGCCCAAAAGGTCATTGAACCATTTGCGCGGAGCTATTTTAGCGGCTATACCCCCAGTCCCTGCCTGATTTGCAATAGAGAAATAAAATTTGGCTTTTTGGCAGAATATGCAGCGTCTATCGGGGCAGAGTTTATTGCGACGGGACATTATGCCGCGGTAAAAACTGACGAGCGAGCAGAGGTGTATCGAGCCACGGGGGCTGATTTGAAAAAAGACCAGAGTTATTTTTTATGCCGTATCAATAAAGAGGTAATTCCTAAAATAATTTTTCCGCTGAGCAATAAAACCAAGGACGAAATTCGTACTATTGCCCAAAATATCGGCTTAAAAGTAGCCTCTAAGCCTGATAGTCAGGAGGTCTGCTTTATTGCGGATAATGATTACAAGGGCTTTTTGCATACTCATTATGGTCATGGCAAAAAAGGCTACTTGCGGACTGCTACAGGTGAGATAATTGCTGAGCATGATGGCGTGGAGAATTTTACGATAGGTCAGCGCAAAGGATTGGGCGTAGCCTTGGGCAAGGTAGTCTATGTCACTAAAATCAATGGTGCAAGCGGCGATGTCTTTTTAGGTGAAAATGCGGAATTAATGAGCTTTTGCCTGATATCTAAGGATAATGTCTTTCATACCTCTATACCTATAGGCGAGGAAATACCTATTCAGGCTAAGGTTCGCTATCGTGCTAATGTAGCCGAAGCCAAGCTATTGCGGTTAAACGAAAGTGAAAGCCGAGTTATTTTTACCGAGGCACAGCGGGCGGTGACTCCGGGGCAGATAGTGTGCTATTATCTCCATGACCGAGTAATAGGTGGAGGTATCATCGAAAGCGTGCCGGAAAAGGCGGAAATATATGCAGAATAAATATTTAAAAAACAGCGTGATAATCATTTTTTGGCTAGTGGTGTGGGAAATTTTCAGCTTGCTGGTCGATCAGGCGATATTATTGCCCTCGCCGTATAAAGTGGCAGTGACTTTGAGCCATTTTCTTTTCATGAGCGAATTTTGGCTGGCTATCGGGCATACCTTGTTTAAAATTATGCTGGGCTTTGTACTGGCGATGATTTTAGGCTGCACCTTGGCTTTTTTGGGAGCCAAGATAGATTTTTTGCATCAATTGCTCTATCCGGTATTGAGCATTATCAAAGCAACTCCGGTAGCGAGCTTTATCATTTTGGCGTTAATTTGGATCAAAAGCAGCAATTTATCGGCATTTATTTCGTTTTTGATGGTCTTGCCGATGTTTTATGCCAATATCTATCAAGGCATCAAAAATGTTGATATCAAGCTTTTGGAGGTAGCGCAGGTTTTCGGCTTAAATAAAAAGCGGATTTTGCGCGAGATATACTTGCCGTCGTTGAAATCATATTTAATTTCGACTTGCACAGTCGGTTTGGGCTTTGCTTGGAAATCAGGTGTAGCGGCAGAGGTCATTGGTCTACCGGCGAAAACTATCGGCAATCAGCTTTACTATGCCAAAGTTTATTTGCAGACGGATGAATTATTTGCCTGGACAGCGGCGATAATCGTGCTTAGTATTTTTATGGAAAAAATGCTTTTAAAACTAATTAAAAAGTTGGAGCATTAGAATATTTTAATAAAAAACTCACAGTTAGAAAACTGTGAGTTTTTTTGTGTATAAATTTAGGCTAAAAAGCTCAAGAAGCCAATCAAACCATATGAAGCACAGACCATAATGACACCGGCTATCGCTACGCCCAAGGAAATAGCTAAAAATGCTTTGCCGATAGGTACTTTGAGCAAAGCTGCGATAAAGGAACCCGTCCACGCACCTGTCCCCGGGAGAGGAATAGCGACAAAAATAACCAATCCCCACCAAGTCACTTTGCCCATGCTTTCGGCTTTAGCGACGATTTTTTCCTCGTATTTTAAGGCGAAACGCGAAAAAAGTGGGATATCCTTTAAAAAACTCAAAATTTTGTGAGCGAAAAGTAAAACAAAGGGTATCGGCAAAATATTGCCCAAAAGAGCTGCTATATAGCTGGGGACGATCGGTAGATTTAAAGCGGCGGCTAAAATTATCGCTCCTCTAAGCTCGATTACCGGCAGGATAGACATAGAAAAAATATATAATAATTGATTGCTAAATAAATCAGCCAAAAAGTCCAATCAAAATTCCTCCTTTTTGCTTTGAGATAAAACCAGTGATATTATTTTGGCAAATTTTACGCTAAAAAGCAAGAGCTTTTTCGAGATTTTACATATTTTTTACGCATTCTTGCATAAGCATACCGTATAGGAGGGATAGCGATGAAAATTACCCGAAAAGAGCTGAATGAAATCAATGCTGCGCAAGAAAATACGGAAATTTATTTGTTTGACTCGGAAAGCAATGCCATGACAAAAGAGGAATTATTACCGAAAATTGATATCTACGATTGGGCAAATAGCGATAAAGATGAGCTTTTAGATCATAGGCTGATGGCTGTGCTTAAAAATAGGCTGAATTTAGAGCAGTTATCGATTATGACGCCACTTTATGCTATAGCAGTAAAAAATGCCGATTTGCGCTTGTTACCGACAAAGCTGGCAAAATATCAAAAAAATCGGGCGCTGGATTATTGGGCGGTGCGGAGGGTAAAAATCGGGGAAAGGCTCATAGTGTGGCATCATGACCAAGACAATAATTGGTGCTTTGTGCAGACGAATAATGCTTGGGGGTGGCTTGAGGAAAAAAGTGTCGCTTATCTGGATAGGTTAGCGTGGATAGAATATGGGCAAGCGGATTTTGTACAGATTGTAGTTCCCAGGCTATATCCGGTGACTAAAAATGGTGAAATGGTTAAGCTGTACTATGGTACGAAATTGCCTTTAGCTCATAGGTATGCAGATAAATATCAGGTTATACTACCGAAAAGAAATCCCAGAGGCAGTATTGGCTTTGAAAAGCTCTATTTAGTGCGTGATGAGCGAGTGGAATTAGGTTATTTAACTTTAGCCGGAGATAATATCATCAAGCAGGGTGCTAAATTTATCGGTGAAAAATATGATTGGGGTGGCAAAAACGGTGGGCATGACTGCACATCGCTGATTAGCGATTTATACGGAGCTTGTGGGGTGATTATGCCGCACAATAGCTATAAGCAGCTTTTGCTGCCGCATGTGGAGTTATTGCCTGCGGATTTATCACCGAAAAAACGGCGCGAGAGGATTGCTAGGGCACATATCGGCAGTGTGCTCCTTTTTAAAGGGCATGGTATGCTCTATATCGGCGAAAAAAATGGCAAATTGACGATTTTGCATAGTGTGTATCGCTTAAAAGAGGGCTTGATTAACCAAACTACCGTAGGCACACTTGAGCAAATCCGCGAAAATGGCAAGAGTTTGCTAGAGAGTATCGAGGGTATCTGGGATATATGGGATTAGGATAAAAATACGCCGAAAATACCCCAAATAGTGATTAGCAAAATAGCTTTAGAGCAGGATGGTAAAAGCACAAAGCCAACGATAAAAAGCAAACAAAAAAATCTCGCAAATGCCGTACAGAACGAATGTTTGAAAAAAGTTACAATTTAGTTACAAAGGGTTATTTTGTTAAAAAAGTACTGGATTTTGGGGGCAAAGTGGTGTAAAGTGGTATGTAGTGGGAGAGTATTCTGAAAAGGGGTGATTAGGCGTGTTTTTAGGTGAATATCAGCATAGTATAGACCCTAAGGGGCGTCTGATTATACCGGCAAAATTTCGTGATTATTTAGGGGAGCAGTTTGTGCTGGCAAAAGGCTTGGACGGGTGTTTGTTTGTTTATCCGTTAGAGGGCTGGCACGAATTAGAGGACAAGCTCAGGAGCTTGCCTTTGACCCAAAAAGATGCGCGTGCTTTTGCGAGAATATTTTTCTCCGGAGCCAGCGAGGCTGAGCTGGACAAGCAGGGCAGAGTGCTTTTGCCGCCGACATTAAGAAATTATGCGCATATTACCAAAGATGTAATGATTATCGGTGTAGGTAATCGTTTGGAAATTTGGGATATGGATTTGTGGGAAAAATACAATACTGAAAGCGATAAATCTTTTGAGCAATTGGCTGAATTAATGGGTCAATATGGGCTGGATATTTGAGGTGAAATGAGTGGAATTCGCACATATACCGGTATTATATCGGGAAATCATGGAAATAATGGCACCGAAACCGGGGGAGATATTTGTTGATTGTACCTTGGGCGGAGGCGGACATAGCCGCGGTTTTTTGGAGCGAATGGGCTCAAGCGGTCGTTTGATCGGGATCGATCAGGATACGGAAGCCTTGGAGGCGGCGCAAAAAAATTTGGCTGAATTTGGCGATAGAGTGACCTATGTCCATAGTAATTATGAAAATTTGGGCAGTATTTTAGCGCAGTATGCGCCTGACGGTGTCGATGGGATTTTGTTTGATATCGGGGTGTCATCGCATCAGCTGGATGACCCATCGCGTGGCTTTAGCTATATGCAAGATGCACCGCTTGATATGCGTATGGATCAAAGCAGTGATTTCAGCGCATGGGATGTGGTCAATACTTATTCCGAAGGCGAATTGGCGCGGATTATTCGTGAGTATGGCGAGGAAAATTGGGCAAAACGAATTGCGCAATTTATCGTGGAACGAAGAAAACAAAAGCCGTTAGAAACCACCGGCGAATTAGTAGAGGTCATCAAAGCCGCTATACCGAAAAAAGCACGCCAGGAGGGTTCTCACCCGGCAAAGCGTACCTTTCAGGCGATTCGCATTGAGGTCAACGGCGAGCTGGAGGTCTTGGAAAAGACGATCGAGCAAGCCAAGGACGGTCTGAAAGTAGGTGGGCGTTTAGGAATTATTTCATTTCATTCATTAGAGGATAGAATAGTTAAGGATAAGTTTAAATACTTGGCTGCCTCGTGCGTATGCCCACCGGAAATGCCTATTTGCTGCTGCAACAAGGTATCTGAGGTAAAAATTTTAACCAAAAAGCCGGTAACTGCTCAGGCAGACGAATTGGCGGCTAATTCCAGAGCGAAAAGTGCAAAATTTCGCGCAGTAGAAAAGATAGTCTAAAGTCTATTTTGTAGGGGAGATGAATAGAATGCAGAGTAAAAATACATACAGATCACAACGCAGCTATTACATGCCAGGCGCTAATGCCGTAGCCCCGGAGTATGATGAGACTGATCTGTATGAGGAATATAATCAACCGACAGAAACGATTAAATCACAAAAAAAGATCAAGCTGAAATTTAAAAATTTGATCAGCGAAAATATGAAAGTGTTTGTTACGGTTTTTGCTTTGGCTACTTTGGTTGTCGGGCAATATGTGTATATCGCCGGATTGGGCTATAATATCGTTCGTGAAGAAAATAATTTAAATGCTATTTTAAGCAGTAATGAAAAGCTCAAGCAGGAGTATGCTAATTTAAACGATTTATCAAATATTGAAAGCTATGCCGTAAACAATTTAGGCATGGTCAAGGCGTCAACCTCGATGGTTTATGTAGCAGCTACGGTAGAGGACGAAATGCCGGCGGAGTCCAACGAAACGCAAGATGGCGTAGTGAAAAATATTATCAGCGGTGTCATGGGCATTTTTACATCCTATTGATTAGGAGGGGTGTCTGAATTGGAAAAGGTGAGAAACAGGCATATATTGTGGATATTTATGATAATTGTGCTGGTCGTCGCGGCGATATTTTTAAAGCTATTTTTTGCCCAAATCGTGCATGGGGCAGAGAGAGAAAATCAGGCTTTAAATAGTCGCCTCAAAGAATTGACGATGCAGCCCAATCGTGGTGTGATTTATGATGCCAAAGGTAATGCGATGGCTATCAGTATCGAGTGTTATTCGGTATATATAACACCTAAAAATGTGCGTGATGCGAAAAATTCGGCAGAAATCATTCAGGGTTTAGCCGAGGTTTTGGAGATGGATCAGAGCAAGGTCGCCGAAAAGGTAGAGAAAAATTCGGGTTTTGAATACATAAAGCGGAGAATTACCGATGAGCAGGCGCAAATTTTGCGAGAAAGAAAATATAGCGGTGTAGGATTAACCAGTGAGTACAAGCGCTCTTATCCCAAGGGTAGCTTGGCTTGTCATGTATTGGGCTTTGCCGGTATTGACAATCAGGGCTTATCAGGATTGGAGCTATATTATGATAAAGAATTGACCGGTACGCCGGGCAAATTGCTTTTAGAGGTGGATAGTGCGCAAAATAATATCCCTCAGTCTCAACAGGAATTTATACCGGCGGTCGAGGGCTATAGTGTCTATCTGACGATTGACGAAACTGTGCAGTATATCACCGAGCGCGAATTGGAAAAGGTTTATCATGAGCAAGAGGCTGAAGCAGCTACAGCTATCGTCATGGATGTCAAAACAGGAGCGGTTTTGGCGATGGCTAATTATCCAAAATTTGACCCTAATAATTATAGCGAGGTCGAGGCGAAAGTTTGGAATAATTTTGCGGTCAATGGTACCTATGAGCCGGGTTCGACTTTTAAAATGGTTTCCTCGTCGATATTTTTAGAGGAGGGTGTCACCGGAGCAAATG
>CAYTOM010000007.1:0-4693 GCA_964439335.1 uncultured Peptococcaceae bacterium
AACCGTTAAAACGATGTCTATTTTAGCGGTAGCTACCAGTATTGATGCTTTAGCAGTAGGGATTACCTTTGCCTTTTTGCAGGTTAATATCTTGTTCGCAGTTTTATTTATCGGTTGCACTACTTTGGTTATTTCGGCAATTGGGGTCAAAATCGGCAGTATTTTTGGCTTAAAATATAAAACTAAAGCGGAATTTTGTGGCGGAGCAATTTTGATTTTAATAGGTATTAAAATATTGTTAGAACATTTAGGCATTTTAGGCTAAAAAGCAGATATGTTTCTAAGTTTCGGGCATATAATATCCTGAGGTGAGGATAAATGCGCGAGAAAAATAAAATACCTTTAGGCGCAGTGCGTGCGGATAGTTTGCTGGGCAAAAATGTCGTCAATATGTATGATGGGGTGCGAATTTGTACCTTGCGCGAGGTGGATTTTACCTTTGATGAGGCTAGTGGAGAATTAGATACGCTTTTGGTAGCACAAAATGCGAGCTTCTTTCGAAGCAAGGACAGCAAATATTTGCGTATCCCCTGGCAAAGAGTACAAAAAATAGGCAGGGAAGTAATCATTGTTGAATTAGAGGGCGAATAAGGTATTAATTAACTGATTAGCACTTTAATATAATAAAATTTTTCGAAAATGTTACAAGAAAGGTTTGACATAAAGAGTATATATGTGTTACAATCATTGTTAAATTATTTGCTAATTTTGAGAAAATAATTTAACAAAATAACAAGATAAGGAGGTCTAAAACATGGCACTAAAGGTAGGTGTGATTGGGGCTTCAGGTAAAATGGGCAAAAATATCTGTGCAAGCATTTTAGCTGAAGACAATTTGGAATTGACAGCGGCTTTTGATCGTAGCAATCAAGGGCAGGATATCGGCTTATTGGCAAATGGTAGAGAAAATGGGGTGCTGATAGCCAAACGAATCGAGGATATATTAGATAAACAGTTAGTTGATGTCATTGTTGATTTTACTATTGCCGCAGCAGCTGTCGAAAATATCCCGAAAGTTCTCAAAGCAGGCATTAATCTCGTAGTTGGTACTACCGGTATCAGCGAAGAGGAATGGGCAGAGTATGATAAATTAGCCAAAGAAAACAATGTCGGTTTATTCTTTGCAGCTAATTATGCTATCGGTGCGGTGCTGATGATGCAGTTTGCCGAAACAGCGGCGAAATATCTGCCTGATGTCGAAGTAATAGAATTACATCATGACCAGAAATTAGACGCTCCTTCGGGTACTGCTGTGACGACATTAAAGCGTATGGCAGCAGTGCGTGGTGAAAAAGTACAGGGTAATCCTGATGAATATGAAAAAATTGCCGGAGCACGCGGCGGTGAATATGCCGGTATGCATGTGCATAGTGTACGCTTACCCGGATATGTCGCTCACCAAGAGGTCATTTTTGGCGGAGTAGGACAAACATTAACCATCAGACACGATTCACTCTCTAGGGAATCCTTTATGCCCGGAGTAATGCTGGCAATCAAAAAAGTAGTTACTTTTAAAGGCTTAGTTCGTGATTTAGACAGCATTATGTAGGAAAATGGAGGGTGTAAAGATGAAAAGTTTGCGTATTGGTGTAGTAGGTGCGACCGGCGTGGTCGGACAGCAAATATTAAAGGTAATGGAGGAGCGCCAAATTCCATTTTCCGACTTAAAATTATTGGCTACGGCAAATAGTGCCGGTAAAAAGATAGAATTCATGGGCAAGACCTATACTGTCGAGGAAACTACCGCCGAATCTTTTGATGATTTGGATTTAGCCCTGTTTGCCGGTGGACCGGCAAGCAAAGCATTTGGTCGTTTGGCGCAGGAAAAAGGTGTCGTAGTTATTGATAATAGCAGTACATTTCGCTATGAGCCTGATGTACCGCTAGTAGTGCCGGAAATTAATGGCGAAGTTTTAAAAAAACATGGTGGCTTGATTGCTAATCCGAATTGCTCGACCATTCTTTTGGTGTGTGCGCTTTATCCATTGTACAAAAAGAGCAAAATTACGAGAATTATCGTCTCGACCTATCAGGCTGTATCAGGTGCGGGTAAAGCCGGATTAGAGGAATTAAAATTGCAAAATGAGCAATTAAGCAAAGGTGAAGAAATTACTCCCCAAGCCTTTCAGTATCAGATAGCCTCTAATTTGATTCCGCAAATAGATATCTGGCTGGAGGACGATTATACAAAAGAAGAAATGAAGGTCGTCTGGGAGACACACAAGATTTTCAACGACGAAAGTATCGGTATTACTGCTACCGCGGTGCGTGTACCGATTTATCGTAGTCACAGCGAGTCGGTTTATGTCGAATTTGCTGATGAGATCACTCCGGATGAGGCGCGTCAATTATTAGCCGAGGCTCCGGGAGTAGTAGTGCAGGATGATCCGAAAAATAATATTTACCCGATGCCCTTGACTTCCAGCGATACCGACGAGGTCTATGTCGGGCGTATCCGCCGCGATTTGGTTAATCCGAAAGCCTTGAATTTATGGATTTCTTTTGACCAAGTGCGCAAAGGTGCAGCGACCAATGCTGTACAAATTGCAGAATACCTGTTAGCTCATGATTTAGTATAAGGCGGTGGATGATATGTTTGGACGAATGCTCACGGCGATGGTGACGCCGTTTGATGAAAATTTAGAAGTAAATTATGCGATGGCTGAAAAACTGGCTATGCATTTGTTAGAGCAGGGCAATGATGGTATTGTCGTAAATGGGACGACCGGTGAATCGCCTACTTTGACTGATGAGGAAAAGATAGGTATGTTTCGCACCGTAAAAAATGCTGTTGGCGATAAAGCAGTTGTCATTGCCGGTACCGGCACGAATAATACTCGCCATAGCATCGAATTGACCAAAAAAGCCGAGGAATGTGGTGTAGATGGCATTATGCTGGTGGTGCCGTATTACAATAAACCATCGCAAGAGGGTATGTATCAGCATTTTAAAGCTATAGCTAATGCGACAAAATTGCCGATAATTTTGTATAATATCCCCGGGCGCTCCGGGAGCAATTTGTTGCCGGAGACGGTAGCCAGATTAGCTCACGATGTAGCAAATATCGTCGCGATTAAAGAGGCAAGCGGTAATTTAGACCAAATTGCTCGCTTAAAAACTCTATGTCCGGAGAATTTTGCTATCTATAGCGGCGATGACTCTCTGACTTTGCCGATTTTAGCTATCGGAGGGGCAGGTATCATCAGTGTCGTAGCGCATATCGTAGGGCAGGATTTAAAGGCGATGGTTGATGCTTATTTTGCCGGCGATATCGCCCATGATCAAGAAATTAACGCTAAGCTATACGATATTTTTAAGACAATGTTTATTACTTCTAATCCTGTACCGGTCAAATACGCTCTTAACGAATTGGGGTTAAATGTCGGTGGAGTGCGTTTACCGCTTTATGAAGCTAATGAGGCAGAAAAAGCGAAAATCAGAGCAAGTTTAAGCAATTTAGGATTACTCTAAAATTTAAGCATATTTTATCTTTTCTTTTTCTCGAAAAGATAAAATATGCTTTTTTGTTTATAACAGTTTATAGACCTCTATATTTTCAAAAATTTTTCTAATTCAAAAGGGAAATGCCGGCTTTAAGCAGAAATTATAGGAAAAACCATTTTTCTAGCATTAAAGCAAAATAAAAATACTTGCTTTTTTAGTGATAATGGCTTATAATATCAATGTTTAGTCTGCAAAAATAACGAGCGCCAGGACCTATGCTAGGTTGACGAGGAAGAAGTTTATCGAAATATTCGGCGGATACTTCTCGGTCGCTGTGTGACCTAAGGAAAAAACAAAAAATAATGGTGACATTATAACAAAGCTTTTCCGACACAGTTGCAGACCAAATTATCATTTTAAGGAGGTCACTAATATGTGCGGCATCGTAGGTGTCATAGGCAAACGCCCGGCAAAAGACATTTTGTTGGATGGTTTGGCAAAATTAGAATATCGCGGTTATGATTCGACCGGTATAGCCATTTTGGATCAGGGCTTGACCGTCGAAAAATCCGTAGGAAAATTAGCAAATTTAAAAGAAAAAATTGAAAATAAAAAACTGGAGGGTACCGTGGGTATCGGTCATACACGCTGGGCTACTCATGGTAAACCATCTGATAGCAATGCTCATCCGCATATTTCGGAAAATGGCAAATTTGCTATCGTGCATAACGGCATTATCGAAAACTATTTGCAATTAAAAGAAGAATACTTAGCTGATGTACATTTTCAGTCGGAAACTGATACCGAGGTCGTAGCACAATTATTAGGCAAACTCTACAACGGCAATTTTGAGGACACCGTACGCAAAGTAGTGGCTTTGCTCGAGGGTGCATATACTTTGGTGATATTGTGCATCGATTATCCGGAGATGATGATTGCCTGCCATAAAGCTACGCCGTTAGTTGTGGGCGCAGGTGAGGGTGAAAATTTTGTCGCCTCCGATGTCTCGGCTTTATTAAATTATACACGCCGGATTATCTATGTGCGCGATGATGATTTGTGCCTTTTGAGCAAAGAGCAAATTATCATCAAAGATAGCATGGGAGAAATAGTCCAACCGGTAGTGAAAGAAATCGAATGGAGTGCCGATGCAGCTGAAAAAAACGGCTATGAGCATTATATGCTGAAAGAAATCAATGAGCAACCGATAGTATTTCGCCATATGCTGGAAAAGCGTATTATTAATAAT
>CAYTOM010000007.1:4703-9034 GCA_964439335.1 uncultured Peptococcaceae bacterium
AGAACTTTCAAGATCTCAGTTTTATGAAGGGCTGTATTATTAATAATCGCATTAGCTTTAATGAATTTGCTTGGGATGAAAATCAAGCGAAAAAATGGCGCAAAATTCATATCGTAGCGTGTGGTACAGCGTATCATTCAGGCTTGGTAGGGCGCACAGTTTTTGAAAAACTGGCTAAAATACCGGTCGAAGTCGAAATCGCCAGCGAATTTCGCTATCGTGAGCCGATGCTAGATGCAGATACCTTGGTAATCGCTATCAGCCAGTCGGGAGAAACTGCGGATACCAAAGCTGCTTTGGAGGAGGCTCAGGCAAAAGGTTGCAAAGTCTTGGCTATTACTAATGTCGTCGACAGTGCTGTAGCCAGAGAAGCTGACTATGTCTTTTATTTGAATGCCGGTCCGGAAATTTCGGTAGCCTCGACTAAAGCCTATACGACAATGCTATTGGCACAGTATCTAATCGGTATTTATTTAGCAGATTTGCGTGGCACTATCAAACAAGAGCAATATCAATTTTTATTGCATGAATTGGCTATGCTGCCGCAGTATACCGAAAAGGTCTTGGCTTTAGAGACGATTAATCAGCTCAAGCAGGTAGCCACAGGCTATCAATCTGTCGAGGATCTCTTTTTTGTCGGGCGTGGCTTTGACTGGGCGATAGCCTTAGAGGGAGCGCTAAAACTAAAAGAAATATCCTATATCCATGCCGAAGCATATGCAGCCGGTGAATTAAAGCATGGCACATTAGCCTTAATTACAGCAGATACTCCTGTTATTGCCTTAGCAGTCCAGGGAGCTACTTACGATAAAACATTGTCAAATATCAAAGAAATCAAAGCTCGTGATGCCCAAGTATTAGCCGTAGTCAAAGAGGGCGATACCAATATGAGCAAAGTAGCAGACGAAGTGCTGTTTTTGCCGGCTTTAGATGATATGGTGATGCCGATTTTGACGGTTATCCCGTTACAATTAATCGCCTATTATACTGCCTTGGTTCGTGGCTGCTCCATAGACCAACCGCGCAATTTAGCTAAAAGTGTCACTGTAGAATAAATTTAAGCGTCCTTTATTCTGAGGGCGCTTTATTTAAGAAAAGGTATGTCAAAAATATGCAAATATTATTATACGGACAATATAAAAACTCACTTGATTGGATAACGAATGGAGGAATGAACGATGTATATTAGCGAGGATATCAAATATGTCGGCGTAAATGACCATGAAGTGGATTTGTTTGAGGGGCAGTATATCGTGCCTAATGGTATGGCATATAATTCGTATGTCATCATAGATGAGAAAATAGCGGTCTTTGATACGATCAGTCAAAATTTTATCGAGGAATGGCTGGGAAATATTGAAACGGTAATTGGTGATAAAAAAGTGGATTATTTGATTATCCAGCATATGGAGCCGGATCATTCCGCTGGTATCGAAAGATTTATGGATAAATACCCACAAGCAACGGTAGTAGCTACCCAAAAAGCCTTTGTGATGATGCAGCAGTTTTTTGGTAAAGATTTTGCCGACAATAGAATAGTTACGGCAGAGGGTATGGAATTATCCCTAGGCAAGCATAGTTTGAGCTTTTATATGGCACCGATGGTACATTGGCCGGAGGTCATGGTTACTTATGATAAAACAGCAAAAGTAATCTTTTCCGCCGATGCCTTTGGCAAATTTGGCGCTTTAGATACCGATGAAGAGTGGGATTGCGAAGCCAGACGGTATTATTTTGGCATAGTAGGCAAATATGGTCTCCAAGTCCAAGGATTGCTCAAAAAGGTAGGCGGATTGGATATCCAGACTATTTGTCCTTTGCATGGACCGGTTTTAAGTGGGGATTTAAGCCATTATGTCAAGCTATATAATATTTGGTCCGGCTACGGCGTAGAAAGCGAGGGTGTGTTTATCGCCTATACCTCCGTTTATGGGCATACCGAGCAGGCAGTAGAAAAATTAGCCGAAATGCTAATCGCCAATGGAGCAGCGAAAGTAGTAGCTTGCGATTTAGCTCGTGCTGACATGGCAGAGGCTGTAGAGGATGCTTTTCGCTATGGCAAGATAGTTTTGGCGACAACTACCTATAATAACGACATTTTCCCCTATATGAAGCAGTTTATCGACCATTTGACCGAGAGAAACTATCAAAATCGTTTCATCGCTTTCATTGAAAATGGCAGCTGGGCACCTACTGCTGCGAAAAATATGAAAAAAATGCTGGAAAATGCGAAAAATATGACCTTTGCCGAGACTACAGTGACGATTAAATCGTCTTTGAGCGAGGAAAATATCGTAGCATTAAATGAATTGGCTACTGAATTAACTAAATAAATATCAAAATCGCAGGATATTCTGCGATTTTTTTAAAATAGTAAAAAAACTCTTGTAATCTACCATAGCTTTGTATTATAATATATTAGATATGGTTTAAAAGGTGGGAAAACGACCTATGAAAAATATTAAAATACCGGAAGCGACAGTGAGCCGTTTGTCGGTGTATTCCAGATTTTTAACGCAAGTCGAGGCTGATGGAGTATTGCGTATTTCCTCCGGAGAAATAGCCGCGGCTACCGGTGGTACTCCGGCTCAGGTCAGAAAAGATTTGGCGTACTTTGGCGAGTTTGGCACTAGAGGTGTCGGGTATAATGTCGCCGAATTAAACAAAGAAATTTGCAATCTTTTAGGTATAGGCCGCAAATGGAGAGTAGTTTTAGTAGGAGCAGGTAATTTAGGCTCGGCTTTGACCCAGTATGGCGGTTTCAAAAGCAGGGGCTTTGACATAGAGGCAGTATTTGATAACGATTTAAGCAAGGTAGGCTTGCGCTTAAATGATACTCCGGTGATGGCGGTCAATCGTATGCATGAGTATGTCGTCGAAAATAAAATCGACATTGCCATTATTGCCGTACCGGGGAGATATGCGCAGGATATCGCCGATTTATTGGTTAATAGCGGTATCAAAGGCATTTTAAATTTCGCTCCGGTGACACTTACGATGCCTGATGATGTCCAAGTCAGAAATGTAGATTTGGCAGTAAATTTAGAGATATTGAGCTTTAATATGGTTGTGAACGATAAGTGATAAAACCCGCCTAAAGGCGGGTTTGTTGCTGTCTAAAATATAAAGATTTATTTACGCTTCGGAAATTTAGCATCTTGGATATTTACAATTACCGCCTCTTTATGGTAAACTAAACTGATAAACAAAATTGGCTGAAATAGCTGAAATATACTATAGTCATTAAAAGTCATTAAAAGTGAGGTCGTATCATGTCTAAAGCACTTATCCTGGCTTCAGCTTCGCCGCGTAGAGCCCAAATTTTGACGCAGGTCGGTTTGAAATTTCAAATAAAAACTAAATCTACTGATGAAAATATTACTGCCTCTTCGCCACAGGAACTAGTGCGTCAATTATCCTATAAAAAAGCGCAAGCAGTGGCAAGCGATTTGACCGAGGGGATAGTATTAGGTGCCGATACGGTGGTAGTAGTGGACGGACAAATATTTGGCAAGCCACATGACCGGCAGGAGGCATTTCAAATGCTGAGCCTTTTAGCCAATAGAGCGCACGAGGTCATTACCGGATTTTCGTTGATTGATGCGACAGGTGAAATGGCGGATTATACTCAGGCAGTTAGTACAAAAGTTTACTTTCGTCCTTTAACCGCAGAGGAAATTGAGAATTATTTAGATACCAATGAGTATACCGACAAAGCAGGCGGCTATGCTATCCAGGGCATTGGCGCACAATTTGTCGAAAAAATAGAGGGTTGCTATTATAATGTAGTGGGGCTTCCTTTGACTGAGGTAGTTTGTGCTTTAGCCCAAAGGGGCGTGAGCATCTATGATTGAGCATGAACATGATTCCTGGATAGATACCGTCCCCAAGGAGCGTCGTCCGCGTGAGAGAATGGCGACATTTGGGGCAGATATGCTGAGCGATACAGAATTAATTGCTATTTTGTTAAATACCGGCAGTAAAAATAAAAATGTCATGGAATTAGCCGGAGATTTACTTAATTATGCCGGTTCTTTGCGGAGCTTGCGTACTTTTTCACTAAGCGAAATCAGTGCTTTAGCCGGTATCGGCGAGGGCAAAGGAGCTAGGATTTTAGCCGGATTAGAATTAGGCAGACGGGCGGTATTAGAGGAGAAGCGCTATATGCCGCAAATTACCTCAAGCAAAGATGTGCTGGATTTGGTAGCTGATGAAATGCGTTCGTTAGAGCAGGAAACGGTGAAAGCATTGTTATTAAATACCAAGCATATGCTGGTGCAAAGTGTCGTGATTTCTATCGGCGGATTAAATTATTCGCCTATCCATCCGCG
>CAYTOM010000007.1:9044-15062 GCA_964439335.1 uncultured Peptococcaceae bacterium
AAGCTATAAAATTTTCCTCTGCCGGAATTATTTTGGTGCATAATCATCCCAGTGGGGATTATACACCCAGTGAGCAAGATATCAAGCTCACCAAACGCTTGCAAGAAGCCGGCGAAATCATGGGCATACCGCTTTTAGATCATATTATTATTGCCGAAGCAGGGTATTATAGTTTTAGCGAAGAAAAAATTATCAGATATTGAGAAATTAGCTTAAATTAGTTAAAAAAGTAGTTAATCGACTAATGATCGAGAACAAGTATGACGAGAATATATTACGAGTATATGATTGACTCATCTGTGGGGGTAGCATGATGACCGGGAAGAAAAAAATCATAACTATTATCGCCATCATCGTCTTAATCAGTGCTTGCTTGATAGGCTTGGCGGTCTTGACAACAGAGCAACGAGATGATTTGAGCTTTGGCGAAAAAGCATTGCGACGGATAGCCAGTCCTTTTCAGCATGGAATCAGTAGCATGACCGAGGGAATTGACAATTTCTTTGGCGCTTTTACGCACTATGATGAATTAAAAGCGGAAAATGAAGCTTTAAAACTGGAAATCCAGCAGTTAAGCCTGGAGAATAATAATTTATTGGAAGCCGAAATGGAAAATATCCGCTTAAAGCAAATGCTGAGCTTTAAGGATAACACTAAAAATCAGTATAATTTAGCTGCTGCCAAAGTCATCGCTGAAAATAATAATAATTTGCAGCACATGATAGTTTTGGACAAAGGCAGCGAGGAAGGCATCAAAAACAATATGATGGTCATCAATCATTTGGGCTTGATCGGCAGAGTCGTCAATGTCTTGGAAAACAGCTGCGAGGTAGTCTTAATTACTGACCGTCAAAGCGCAGTTGGAGCGCGTATTTGGGAGACAAGAGAGACTTTGGGCGTAGTAGAGGGCTTGGGCAGTGAAAATGGCTCTCTGCGCTTGATTCATATGCCACACGATGCGGATATTGAGGTCGGGGACAAAATTGTCACAAATGGTTTAGATGGGATATTTACCGCCAATGTACCTATCGGTACGGTAAGTGCGATATCTGACGAGGCAGGTGGATTGACCAAGCAAGCAACCATTGCTCCTTATGTCAATTTTTATCGTTTAGAGGAAGTATTCATAGTTACCGCAGTAAAAGGAAGTGGAAAATGATGGAGAGAGATAAGGAAAGTTTTTTTCGTAATCCTATTTTTGTCTGTTGCTTTCTTTTAGTGTTGGGCTATTTTTTGCTGATTTTACGCGATACTTTGTTTACGCATTTTTCTATTGCCGGAGGCAAGCCGGATTTTATTCTGATTTTGACCGTATTTTATGCGATTTTTCAGGGATATCAAAAAGGTGGGCTGATGGGGCTGGCTTTAGGCTTTTTAGAGGATTTGATGGCAGGGCGTTTTTTGGGCATTAATGCGCTGTGCAAAGGTGTCATCGGCATGGTTTTTGGCTTGACCGAGGGCAAGGTCTATCGTGATAACTTTTTAGTGCCGATTATTTGCCTTTTATTGAGCTCGCTGTGCTCATCGGGGATTTATTTTGTCTTAGCCAAGATGATCGGCAGTAATATTTATTTTAGTGCGATGCTTTTAAATGCCGTAGCTAACAGTATTTATACCGCGTGCTTTGGTCCGATATTGTATGTTTTGGTTTATTTGATGAATAAAAAAGAGGGCGAATAGTCCATAATGGAATTGTTTAGCTCGATAAAGGAGATGATGAATTGGAGAGCAAGGATAGGCGTGAGATAGTTTTAAAAAGCAGAATATTTGCGGCGGTAATTTTAGCTATGGGCTTGATTTTGGTCGCCCGCCTAGCGTGGATCCAAATCATCGAAAGCGATGTTTATCAAAGCAGTGCGGCAAGCAATCGAACCAGATTATTGACGATCAAAGCTGCGCGCGGTGATATCGTCACCGCAGACGGTGTCGTTATGGCGACTGACCAGCCGGTCTTTCAGGTTAATGTCAATTCGCAAACTTTAGACGGATTGGCTGAGGAGGAGAGAAAGACCGTCATTACGACTTTGGTTGGTATTTTGCAGGATAGTGAAATAACGGCAGAGTCTATCGAGCAGTCGCTCAAGGATAATCGCTACCGTAAATATAAGCCGGTGACGATTAAAACCAATCTGGATATGGAGACAGTCAGTGAAATCGAGGCGCGTCGCTTAGAATTGCCGGGCGTGACAGTGACTACAGAGCCCAAGAGAGTATATTTGCAGGATAATATCGCCGGTCATGTCATCGGTTATTTAGGTGAAGTCAACCAAGATGAATTAGCTGCCAATGAAAATTATAAATTAGGCGATATCATCGGTAAAATAGGTGTCGAAAAATCCTACGATGAATATTTGCGCGGCGAGGACGGTGTCCAGCAGGTCGAGGTCGATGTTTATAATAATGCCGTAGGCGAGGTCACGACAGTGGACGCTTCATCGGGAAATGATGTGTTTTTAACGATAGATTATGATTTGCAAAAATCCATGGAGGATGCCTTTGACGAGGTAATTGCAAATTTAAAAGCTAATCCTCGCTCGGATAAAGCCGGAGCAGGAGCGGCAGTTTTGTTAGAAGTAAAAACCGGCAAAGTCTTAGCTATGGTATCCCGACCTGATGATAAAGTCACCCAGCAAAATAGAGCTATCCAGGGGCGGTATATCCCAGGCTCGACCTTTAAACCGGTGACTTTGACCGCAGCTTTAGAAAATGATAAAGTAACTACTACCGAGCGCATTTATAATCCTGGGCGGTATTGGGAGGCACCGTATATCAAAAGTACCGCGCCGGCAGGGTATTATAATGTCTATACGGCTACCGCTAAATCTGATAATACATTCTTTCAGGAAATGGGGCGTCGTGCCGGTGTTGATTTAATCGGTGAGGCAGGTGTAGAGCTGGGATTAGAGGGCTCCACCGGGATAGATTTGCCCTACGAAAGCAAAGGCGAGCGTGTAACCGAGGGACTACCGACCAGAAGCAAGATCAATGCCTATAATTCCTGGGCGGCAGAGACCAAAGGTGCTTATTATGACCGTATCATCGAAAAAACTACCGCCGAATATGAGGAAGATTTAGCCAATGCTACCGATGAATCCGAGAAAAAAAGCATCGAGCGGAAATATAAAAATACAATGGCGCAATTAAAAGCGCAAAAGGCTATCGATGTCAAATGGGTTTCAGAGTGGCACGCTTCTGATACTTATAATGTCGCTATCGGTCAGGGGCGACAAAACTATACTCCATTGCAATTAGCGCGCTATTGTGCGACTATAGCTAATGGCGGTAAAATCATGAAACCGTATGTCGTAGATCATGTGCAGGATAAAGAGGGTAATATTATCCTGCAAAATGAGCCGGAAACTGTGGATTATTCCTCAGTAAGCGAGGAGACCTTTAAAATAGTGGAAAAAGCGATGACCGAAGTATCACAGCCCGGTGGTACAGCATATAGTGTATTTTACGATTTTCCACCGGAAATAAAAGTAGCGGCAAAAACCGGTACTTCCCAGCCCGGGCAGGCATCGTATAAAAGTGGCAATAAAGAATACTACGACGGTATATTTATCGCCTATGCTCCCGCAGATGACCCCCAAATTGCTTTTGCGGCGGTAGTCGAGTACGGCTATAGCGGTAATGGTAGTGGTGGTCGTATCTGCCGCGAAGTATTTAAAACATATTTCGGTTTAAATTAGGAGGCTAAGAGATGGCTGATTATGCAGAGCTGTTACAAATGGGCATCAATGCGAAAAATCATGAGGACTATGAGACGGCGATTGAGTATTTTACCCAAGCCTTGGCAATGAGTACGACAGAGGCGCGAGTCTGGTTTTATCGGGCGAATGTGTATAATCATAGTTTAAAGGAATATAAGCAGGCATTGGCGGATTATAATGAGGCAATCAAGCTCAATAGTCATGACGAGTGCTATTATTACAATAGAGCGCTGTGCTATTTGAATTTAGGCGAGATTGACGAAGCGCTAGAGGATTATGATCGAGCTTTAGCGATAAACGCAGACTATGCCTTGGCATTGTGGGATAGAGCCCTCATCTATGCCGAGGACGAGGATTATGAGCAGGCACTTGCGGATTTAAAACGAGTCTTAGAATTATCACCATATTCAGCTGCTATAGTGTATAAAGATTTGGCTAATGTGTATTTTCAGATGAATGAGAAAGAAACCGCCTTGGATTATTACAATCAGTCCTTGGCATTAGATGCATACGCTATTTATACCTATAAAGGACGAGGAAATTTATACTTTTCCATTGGTGAATACGAAAAAAGTTTGGCGGATTACAAGCAGGTGCAGACTTTAAACCCCCAGGATAAAGAGGCGTATAATAAATGCGCGCTGATTTATCAAAAATTAGGTGATGAGGTAGCCGCCGCTAAAGAAAAAGAGAAACTGAAAAATTTATAAAAACTGCACATTAGGCGCATTTGCGGCATAGTTTATAAAAAGACTAAAAAGGAGTGCTGCCAATGAGCCTTGAAACAGAAAATTTCAGCGAAAAATTAGACGAAATCATCAATCAGACAGCAAATTTGTTAGACGAATTGGTGATTTTACGCAAAAATAATCCTGCTATTAAAGCGGAAACGGCAAAAATCATGGAAAATAAGCTGATTTATTTGTCGCGCTATATCAAAGAATTAAGCAAAAAAAGCAACGATGATTTGAGTGCAGGAATTTCGCTATTAAAAATTAAAATGATGAGTTAGCAAAAGCCGCATTGATTTATGCGGCTTTTTGTAAAAATAAATTGTCCTCGAGCCTAACTCGTGCTATAATAAGCTCATCTCAAGCAATGGAGGCAGGATTAATGATATTATCGAAGCGTTTACAAGCAGTGGCGGATTTTGTGCCTAAGGGAGCAAAAATTGCTGATATAGGCAGTGACCATGGCTATTTACCGATATATTTAGTGAGCGAAAAGATTGCGAGTGGAGCAATAGCTGCTGATATCGGCAAAGGACCGTTAAAAAGTGCTGCTTTAAATGTCGAAAAATATAATTTAGCAGAAAAAATCGAATTACGCTTGGGTGATGGGCTGACTGTGCTTGCGCCCTATGAGGTAGATGGGGCGACTATTTGCGGTATGGGCGGGAGCTTGATGTGCGATATTTTGAACAATTCGCTAAAGGTAGTTGATACTTTGCAATTTTTAGTTTTAGCACCAAATGTCGGCGCACATTTAGTTCGTCACTGGGCGATAGAGCATGATTGGCAAATAGTTGGTGAGGAACTAATTGCGGAGGATGAGCATTTTTATCCGATTATACTGCTCAAACCGGGAAAAATGTCGGAGTTATCCTTGGCAGCAGAATTTTCAGGACCGGTGCTATTAAAAAATAAGCACGAGCTTTTGGGCGATTATTTGCGTTATTGGCGCAATAAAGAATTAAAATTAGCCGCTCAGCTTTTAGCTGTGGCGAAGCCGGATACGATTACGAAAGCAGAGGATTTGCAAAATAAATGGCAACAAATAGAGGAGGAGTATCAATGTCAGTTTCACTCAAAACTATAATCACCGCTATGGCACAGTGGGCACCATTATCTTATGCCGAGGAGTGGGATAATGTCGGCTTGCAAGTAGGCGATGAAGATAGCGAAATTAGTCGCGTTTTGCTTGCCTTGACTCCGTCTGAGGATATTATCCAAAAAGCCTGCCGGGGAAATTATGATGCGGTACTTACTCATCATCCGCTGCTTTTTAAAGGCATCAAAAATGTGACGACAAAATCTGCCGAGGGCAGAAAGATTATGAGCCTAATTCAAAATGAGATTAGCTTGGTGAGCTTTCATACTAATTTAGATATAGCCACAGGTGGTGTGAATGATTGCTTAGCGGATTGTTTAGGCTTAGAAAATATTCAGCATTTCGTGCCGATGGGAATGGAGAAATATTATAAAATAGTGGTCTATATCCCGGTAGGCTTTGAAAATGAAGTGCGTCAAGCATTGTCACAAGCAGGCTGTGGGGCAATTGGTAACTATAGCGATTGTACATTTGC
>CAYTOM010000008.1:0-13509 GCA_964439335.1 uncultured Peptococcaceae bacterium
GCACCTGCCCCCTTTCTACCTCTTTGAAAAAAGGTTTTTAAGTTTTAAATTTGTCAAAGTATACTTTTACAAACTAAAACCTCCACATTTTGCTAAAAACAGTCTGCTTAAACGCAGACTGCTTTTTTTATTTTTAGAGACAACCTACCAAAACTACAGCTTTTGTATATTATACTATATACCTGCCATTAATCCAAAAAAGGATGTGACAATATGGATAAACCCACTCCCATAATCGAACTAAAAAATATCGACATGGTATTCTTTCAGCCTAAAAGCATTCTCCATGTCCTCGATAAAATTAATCTCACCGTTGATTCAGGGCAAATCGTCGGGCTTTTAGGTCCATCGGGTAGCGGTAAAAGCACTATCTTAAACCTTATCTCCGGACTTTTGCCACCAACAGACGGGCAAATCATTCAAAACGGACGCATCGGATATATGTTTCAGCAGGATCATCTCTTAGGCTGGCGCAATATCTATGACAATATCCTCCTAGGCTTGGAAATCCAGCACAAGCTAACTGCGGAAAATCTATCCCGCATTGATGAGCTACTGCATAAATACGACCTCTGGCATTTTCGCAAAAGCTACCCCCACGAGCTATCGGGCGGTATGCGCCAAAGAGCCGCGCTCATTCGCACCCTAGCCACCGATCCGGACATTCTCCTGCTTGATGAGCCCTTTTCCGCCCTGGATTTTCAAACCCGTTTAAGCGTCAGTGGCGATATTTACCGCATCATTAAAAACGAGCAAAAGGCGGCTCTTTTAGTCACTCACGATATCTCCGAGGCTATCAGCATGGCGGATATTATCTATGTCTTGAGCAGCCGTCCTGCCCAAATCAAAGCCATTCACCAAATCAATCTCACCCTATCCGGCGAGCGTACCCCATTAAGCGCTCGCAAGGCTCATGAATTCCAAGATTATTTCGACCTCATTTGGAAGGAGCTGATGCCCGATGAATGATGCCGATTTAAAAAAAGCTCACCAACAATACCTCGCCCAATCTCACCGCCATCGCCTCTATATCCATTTCTGGCAATGCTTCATCATCGTTTTGTTTTTCGCCATCTGGGAAATAGCCGCTAAATTTGGCTGGATAGATGCTTTTTTATTTAGCTGCCCCTCAGATATATTTAATCTCCTTATTTCCTATCTCCAAAAAGGTGAAATATTCCCCCACATCGCCGCCTCGCTTTGGGAAACCGTCCTAGGCTTTACTATCGCCAGTGTCGCAGGAATTATAATCGCCATTTTACTCTGGTGGTTTGAGACCTTTGCCAAAATCATGGATCCGCTTTTAGTCATCCTCAATGCTTTGCCTAAAACAGCTCTGGCTCCGATTTTAATCGTCTGGATTGGTGCCGGTACTGCCGGTATCGTCGCGGTGGCAGTCTTTATCTCCATTATAGTCACCATCATCAGTGCCTATAGCTACTTTACCTCAGTCGAAAAAGAAAAAATCAAGCTCTTAGAGAGCTTTGGCGCCAATAAACGCCAGATTTTAACCAAGCTCATCCTCCCGGCGAATATCTTAAACTTGATGAGCATTGTTAAAATAAACTTGGGACTCAGCTGGGTAGGTGTCATTGTCGGCGAATTTTTAGTCTCTCGCCGCGGCATAGGCTATTTAATAGTCTACGGCAGCCAAGTATTTCGCTTGGATTTAGTCATGATGGGCGTCATCGTCCTGGCTATCTGTGCTTGGCTGATGTATGAAGTATTTAACCTACTGGATAAAATGCTGCGTCACACGAAAAAAAACGGGCAATCGCCCCACCAAAATTAAGCAAAAATTAAGGAGGAAATCATGCGAAAACTCTACTATCTCGCAGCAATCCTATTGCTGCCATTGACTCTCGGTGCTTGCACCAACCACGACACTACTACCGCCGAAATGACCGATATCACTTTAGGCGAAGTCGCTCATTCAATTTTTTACGCCCCACAATACTATGCCCTCTCCCAAGGCTACTTTGCCGATGAGGGCTTGAATGTCGAATTGGTCAATCTAAACGGTGCCGACAAGGTCATGACTGCACTATTAAGCGATGAAATTGAAATCGGTCTCATGGGACCGGAGGCATCGATTTATGTAGCCAACCAAAATTCTACCGATTACGCTATCAATTTTGCCCAGCTCACCAAGCGTGACGGTAGCTTTTTAGTTGGGCGTGAGCCTATCGACAATTTCGAACTAAATAGCCTACGCGGTGAAATTTTAGGTGGTCGTTTGGGCGGTGTACCGGAGATGACTTTGGAATATGTCCTTAAAACCAACGGCTTAGATATCGGTATCGACGATGCCACTAAAGAGGTCAATGTCCGTACCGATATCCAATTTGCCGCGATGGCAGGCTCCTTTTTAGCCGGTGAAGCCGACTACACCACCTTATTTGAGCCTACTGCTACCTCCGTCGAAAAAGAGGGCAAAGGCTATATCCTAGCCTCTATCGGGGCATATTCCGGTGAAATACCCTACACTGCCTATAGCGCCGGCAATAAATATCTAAGCAGCCATCCGGAAATTATCCAGTCCTTTACCAATGCCATCTATAAAGCCCAATGCGCCATTCAAACCACCCCCACCGCCGAAGTAGCGGCAGCTATCCAGCCCTATTTTCCCGATATGGAATTAGCTGATATCGAAACAGTCCTAGACCGCTACAAAGCCATTGATGCTTGGTGTGCTACACCATATTTCAAACAAGAGGGCTTAGAAAAGCTCATGGATATTATGGCGTTAGCCAGACAATTGGATAAGCGCGCTGATTTCACCATGATTGTCGATAATACCTTTGCCGAAAATGCCGTAAAATAAATACACAAAAACCGTATCTATTATATATAGATACGGTTTTTTATTACATAATTCCCCAGCGCGCCGCATAGTGCCGCAGGGTATCGGCAGCAGCTTTTCCATAGCATTTCTCCGCTAACTTTAACTCATTAGCAAATTTTTCACCGGATATTTGCTCATTTTTCGTATATAGCTGCCGCATAAAATCAAAATAATCTCGATTTAAATAATTGCGCATATGCTCCTCAAAAACTTTCCTCACATCAGGCAGACGCACCTCATAATTATAATAGCAGGTCTCAAAATAAAGCGGTGTCGTATAAATCCCCCTCTGCTCCAACTCGGCTTTTTTCTGATAAATATGCCCTTTGCGCGCATTAATAACATAATTCAATTTATTATTCGCCTCATAGCAAAAGGCGTAAAAAGTCTTTTCAAAAATATCCTTAACGATGATATTTTCCTCCATATAGCGTTCCTCGGCAGCAACCATTTGAAGCAAAGTATGATAATTTTCCGCATTTATTTTGCGATGAAAATAAGCATACCTAATCTCCTGCTTGAAGCGGGCAAATGCCGTCAAATCAAATGTCCCCTCTAATTTACTCATCTTTGCACGCAAATAATCCCACGCAGTATTTTCCTCTGCCTCCTGCGCCAATTTCTCCAAAAGCACAAAAAAATCAAGCGGATATTTTTCAGCCATCTCTTTAGCCAATTCCACCTTGACATCGGCGGCGATATATTCCTGCATACCGGTAGGTACCGGATATTTACAGCTTAGAATACAAATATCGCTCGCTAAAACATCGTCTTTTTCCTCATTTTCAATATACTCGTAAATCTTTTCCTCCTGTGCGCTCACTCGATAATAGCGTTCACCATTTTTTTGATACGCACAGCCATACATCGTAAATTCTACATCAAACCAGCCCATCTCTGCCCTGCGCTGAACATCTCGCGCTACCTGCACATCACGCAAATCGAGCATCATATCTAAATCGACCGTCATCTATCCTCACCCCCACTTTCACTATCCAAAAGCTCACTGACTTTCGGTGCCACATCTTGTACGATGATATGCATTTCTCCGGTAGGAGCAGTAGCTACATTTACCCGATGATTTAAAAATAAACTGATCTTCTCCGCAGTAAATAGCTCGGTAGTTTTGCCCTTGGCAAAAATATGCCCATTTTTTAAAAGTAAGCATTGATCAAAATACGGCTTAATTTCCTCAGCATAGTGAGTCACATAAATAATCGTCATATTTTTTTCTTTTTGCAGCACCTCTAAAGTCTGAAAAAGATATTCGCGATTATAAATATCCAACCCCGTACATGGCTCATCTAAAATCAAAATTTCCGGCGTATTAAACAAAGCCCTAGCTATCAAGACATTTTGCCGTTCACCCTTAGAAAGCATATCAAAAGTATAATTCTTACGCTCGCTCAGCCCTAATTCATCTAGCAGACGGCTTGCCTTTTTTCTGTCTGCACAAGTAATATCATAGCCTATGCCTAAAGTCCCATACTTACCGGATAATACAATATCACTGACAGCCTCTTTGCTGTAATACTTATCAAAAAATGACGCCGACACCCAGCCTATTTTTTTACGCATCGCTAAAATATTTTCATTGCTCAAAGCCTCGCCAAAAAGGCTGATTTCCCCCGAGCTATGATGCTTAAACCCTGCAATAATCGATAAAAGCGTCGTCTTGCCGCTACCATTCATGCCAAATACTACCCAGCGTTCACCACGCTTGACCTGCCAATCAATGTCTTTGAGCAAATATTTATATCCTGCGCGGCAGCTCAAGTTATGCACCTCTATTACATTGTCCGGAAAATTTATCTGTTCATTCATCGCTGTCACCTATATTTCCTTTTTCAAATCGCTATCAGACAAAGTCACACATTCCCCAACATAATTTTTGTTAATATTGAGCGCAATATTAAAACCCTCCGGAGTCAAAATCCCGATATTTTGATTTTCCCAGGTCATAATCTCGCAGAGCTTGGCAATGGTCATCTGCTTCACTTTTAAACTATCGTCCAAATCAGGATAACAGCTAAAGCCTGTCTCCTCGACAAAATACTTCGCATTTTCGTAGATCTCCGGCTCCACTCCAAATTCAATACGGTCACAATCCTGACAAAACAGCTCTACTCGTGCCTCTTCATAGGAAGTAAACACTATCTGCCGCACCTTTAATTTACCACCGCAATATTTACACACACAGCGATGACTACGGCTTTTCAGCATTTCCAAGCGCGTGTTGGAATTAAACTCTATCTTTTCTTTAATACTTTCATTGACATTTCCGTTCATATTTTCGTTTATTTTTTCATTCATATTTTCATTCATCTCTTTCATCCTCTCAAATTACTTTAGAGTATATTTTTGTAAAATTTTATGTATTTTGAATTGGCTAAATTATAGATTATAATTGACTTTTTTCGTGTTTATTGATAAAATAATTATATTATTTATGTCAGATACTTTAGGAGATGATTTTTATGACCTTTGAGCAGCTTTATTATTTCACCGAAGTCTATCGCCAAAAATCATTAGGACAAGCCGCTAATAATCTCTATATCTCCCGACAATCACTTTCGACATCTATCCGCAAAATTGAGCAGGAATTAGGCACTTTGTTATTTACTCGCTCCGTCGGTGGTATCACTCCGACACCTGCCGGTGTCGAATTTTATCAGCACGCACAAGATATTTTGGAAAAATACTCTATCCTCAAGCAAAATATGTCTGCCTATTCCGAAAATAATAAACCTCTCGACATCTGCAAAGTAGCTATCTCCGAATCATTAATTCCTTTCTATGGCGATAAACTGCTCGATAGCCTCTCTAATAGCTTTCCGCAGACCTACTTTGATTTTTCCTTATTTACCGCAGATAAAAATTTTAATCTTGATTGTGATATTAATATTATACTTATGAAAGATGCAACCTTGAAAAAATACCAATCACAAAATGACGATGAATATGTGTTTAAGCATTTAGATACTATGCCGGTATATGTTTGGATTTCCAATAAATCTCCACTCAATATTTACAAGATTGTTCCCTTTGATAAATTAAAAAATCTTTCCTCCTGTAAGCTGAAAAATTCCTATAGCAATATCAACCTTAGTAGTCTCATTGGCTCAATTGATAATATGCGTACAGTAGAATTAGAGCGTAATTTCATCAGTAATATCGAACAATTTAACTATTATTCTATTGGTCTTCCTATAAATAACGGCAATCTTCTTTATACCGATATACTAAAAAACCACAATATCTCCCTTAAAGAAACCTCTATCGCTATCTATTTAGGCATCGTTTACAAAAAATCAACCTGCGAGCATTTTTACCCTATCATCGCCGATATTTTGGTCAAAAACTAATAGCTACTTTAAACTAAGAAGGAATGGATACCTAATCCACTCCTTCTTATTTATTTGTCTAAAATCACATCTTAAAATAAACCTATCAGCATCCAGTACGGCACTAAAACTATCAAAATACCACCAAAAACGACAATTGATCTAATAATATTGTACTTGATAAAGTCGTTCATCTTCATCATACCGAAACCATAAACAATCAAATACGGCACATACTCATACGGGAAGATAATTGCCTCCGAGCAAGCACTGATCGCATAGGTAAAGGGAATCGGCGAATAACCCATAGATGTAACCATCATTAAAATCGGATCCGTAATCAAACTAAAGATAGCTAACGGAGTCATCAAGAAATTCAAGATAAAGACGATAACAAAAACGATGCTCATAATCGCAAACGGACTGGTAGAACCATTTAAGAATCCTTCGACTAATCCCGCTAAAGCAGCTCCAATGCCCAAGGAAGTAGCAATAGTACCAATTGCCATACAAGCCGTTACAAAGAATATAATATCTAAATTAACCTTTTTCACTGTATTTTCATCAGCACCGTTTAAGCCGGGTAAATAGACCATCCACGGAATAATCGCAAAGCCTAAATTTACATCTAATTTATGCCAACCAACACCAAAAATATAAACTAAAATAATTGCAGCATAATACCATTTACTTTTTCTCGGCGGGTAATTTTGCCCATCTCCTGCAATTTCATCTGGAAATAAGTAATCTCACCTAAGCCCTCTTCCGGTTTAAACATTTTTCCGGCGATAAAAATAACTAACAATGATACCAAAAACATCGGCCAGTTATGCAGCATAATTGAAAGCGGTGTAATATCGGTAGGTCCTACATAGTTTCCTGCCATCTGCATGAGTACACCCCAAGCTGACGCCTGATAGGTATAGACATGGCTGGTACAGCCACCGACCATAACTGCCGCTGCCAAACCTGCGCCTAGATTTTTCTGCATACCATTTAAGGATACACACAAACCAACCGCTAACGGTCCCATAATCAAATAACCGCGACCACTGGTCAAAATATTTAAAATAATTGTTACAATCGTAATACTAAATAAAAGTCCCATATAACTACCCTTGACTTTACACATCAAATAATAAGCCAAGCGTCTTAATAAACCACAATCCTCTAAAGTAGCTGCCATAAATAACGCACCGACAACCATTAACGGTGTCGTAGTAAGCCATGGGGATAATACCACGCTCGCCGGAGCTACCTTTAAAATCAACCATAAAGCCGGCATCAAAAGCGAAACCATCAAATTAGGTACAATTTCAAATGCCGCCAAAGCTAAGCCAAAAACAGTTATTGCAAAAAATATTTTGACATTCATCGTCAAAATTCCACTCTCGGGAATTAAAAAGCAAGCAAAAGTCAAACCGAAAACTATTGCCCATTTAATCAGTAAGCTCTTATTTATCGTCTGTGTACTCATTTTCTTTGCCTCCATTTTGCCGGATTACTTAGGAAATGTATTTTCTGCCGGATTAACCGGCAGAAAATATCTAAAAAGCTATTAATACTCTTCAGCTAAGATTTGGTATACAGGAGCACCCTCGCACTGATGCGGCATTCTAACTCCACCGAGCACAGCAACCGTAGCGGCAAAGTCTACCTGACGAATCATACGATCAGTATAGTAGCCCTCTTTTAAGCCAGGACCTGCACCGATAAAGATCGGAGAGACAGAGGTATCATTTTCACCTAAAGTTGTCGAAATGCAATCGGCGTGGTCAAAATTATAGCCCTCAGCATGCCATGCGATGATATCGCCGGCTTCCGGACCGCCTTGACCCAAAAGCACTGCATCACGATTACGCAAAGCTACAGAAATAATTCTGCGCTTAGTAATCGGATCAGTCAACTGGTACAGCTTAGTCATAAGTTCTTCTTCTAATTCATACTGATCAGCCGGATCGACAATACCGTCAATAACTGTACCATCCTCTAAATAGTGTTTGTTTCTGCCTTTAATATTCAAATAAATATGTCCCTCACGCTGACAAACTGCTTTTGTTTTAGTCCAGTCAATACCGACGACCTTGCCTTTTTCATCGCGAATAGGGACAGTATAGCCCATTTCCTCCATGATTGGGATGCTGACGCCACTCAAAACATCTAATAACGGAATATCGTGTGCCGGTGCTACCTGCGCATGGTCGGAGAAGATGCAAATAGTCCAGCCCTCATCTAAATAGTGTAAGAATTTGCCCAAATAGTAGTCAGTCTGTACATAGAGATCTTCCATCCATTTTTCAGCGACACTGACCGGATTACGGTTAAACGGTCTATCAGCCAAATGCTTAATAAACTGATGCTCCTCTAAATCTACAGCGTGGAAATGTGAGAAAATAACATCTAAATCCTCAGTTTCAATCAAATGATGAATAGCAGCCGCTTGCCAATCAGCCGTTGTATACCAGTTAGCCAGCATACACTCGGTAATCAACAAAGAATCCTGTCTAGCCAAGGTAGAGGTCGGAGTAGGATAGCCGACATTTTCCGTTACTTCCTTGAATAATCTTTTCGGATGCCATACGCTGTCGTTTTCCATATCCATCGCACCGGAAATATACATAGTCAAGGTCTCGCCCTTAGGATCTAAGCGTAACAGTTTCATATTGCGATTGACCTTATAAGTTTTATCCCCTTTGATAGCCTCATCGACAACCTCAACCATCATTTTACCTAATGGGCAAACTACCATCGGCTCAGCGACCTTTTTGCTCTTATAAACTGCGATACGGTCATAAATGCCCTCTTCGTTTTTCAAAATCAAAGCCGGACGACGAATTAAGCCTTTAGATAAAAGAATGGTAAATTCCTTGGCATCAGCCGGAGCAGCTGCCCAGCCACTGGCATCTTTAATCGGAGATTGTACCATATCTACCAATGCTTCAGTCGAAGCAGTAGTATGCTGCGAAAAATCAGTTAAATATTTTTTGCTGCCTTTTACTTCGCGCAAGCTGGCAATGCCGGTGCTCATATCATAGCCATCTTTATCATTATCTAAATCCAAATCAGTAATGACACACGCTGCACTGGCTTCCATCGGAGCTTTAGGAATGTAGTTCACCTCTTTGATACCTACATTAGCACCAACTAAAAATTCGCTCTCTACCTGCGAGGTAGCCATACCGACAGAGCCAGGCGAGGTACCATCAACAACCATTAAATTAGGACTATCGGAGGTTGGAGGCCAAGCGCTACCGGGCCAATGCCAAACCAAGGTTTTCTTGCCAGCCTCGGCAAAGACATTCCACAAAGGCTCAGCATGGCAATTGCGAGAATCCAAATTGTAATCATACAAATCAATATCACTACCGCAGCGATAAAAACCGGTGATACCATGTACATTGGCATAGCAACCGGTAGCCAAAGTCGTCCACATCGGCGGAGTAACAGTCGGGTGACCGCCCAACATAACTAAGTCCTCACGGCAAGCACCGCGCTCGATATATTGCTTAATATTCGGCAAAATGCCTTTATCTACATATTTTCTGGTCAAACTGGGATCTAAACCATCGACACCTAAAAGTAAAATTTTATTTGCTGCTGCTTTTCTTTGCATCTCAATTCCTCCCGTACAAATAATTCGTAAAACAATAAACTAAAATTAATTCCATCTCTCGTAGGCCTCTCGATTGATTATATTGTATCAAGTTAATTTGTTTTATAAAAGAAGTTTATTTGTTGCGTATTTTAGAATGGCTCAATCAGTAAGTTGCGGCTAATTAATAGTAAATACTCTTCGTCAAATAATATTTACTATTTAACCCTATTAGTATATTTTTAACTAAATACTTACAACTTTTTATCCACAAATGTCACAAAAAACTTGCAATAGGTGTACTTTTGTAGTATAATTATATGAGCTTAACTAAAACATTCTGTATATTATGTGCTTTTTTAGTTAGGCTTAAAGAAATTACTCTATAGTAAGGAGATGTTTTTATGAAAAAGAAAGTAACCGCCTTATTATTGTGTGCAGCTTTAGGTGCTACTATGTTAGCAGGCTGCGGCGGCGACAAAAACCAAGGTGGCAGTGCTGATGGCGATGTCATCAAAATCGGTGTCTTTGAACCATTGACCGGTGCTAACGCAGCAGGCGGTGAATTGGAAGTCAGAGGTATCGAATTAGCTAACGAATTATATCCTGAAGTTTTAGGCAAAAAAGTAGAGCTCATCAAAATGGATAACAAATCCGACAAAGTTGAGGCTGCTACTGCTGCTGCTCGCTTAGTTGAGCAGGAAAATGTTGATGTTGTTTTAGGTAGCTGGGGCTCCAGTTTCTCTATCGCAGCCGGCGATAGCTTTGAAAACTCCCAAACTCCTGCTATCGGTTGCTCCTGCACCAATATCCAGGTAACTGCCGGTAACGACTACTACTTCCGTACTTGCTTTATCGATCCTTTCCAAGGTACCGTTATGGCAAACTATGCTTACAAAAACTGCGGTGCTAAAACTGCTGCTATCTTGACCGAAATCTCCAGTGACTACTCTGTAGGTTTGGTTAGCTTCTTTAAACAATCCTTTATTGAATTAACCGGCGATGAAAACGCTATCGTTGCTGAAGCAAGCTACAACACCGGTGACCAAGACTTCACCGCTCAATTAAACAACGTTATGAAAGCTAACCCTGATGTTATCTTTGCTCCCGGTAACTACACCGAAGGCGCTATGATTATCCAGCAGGCTCGCCAATTAGGCTATACTGATATCGTATTCTTAGGCACTGATACTTGGGAAACCCAGCCTTTGATCGATGTCGGCGGTGAATTTGTTGAGGGTTGCGTATTCTCCACTTTCTTTGATGAAAACGCTGATTTAGGCGAAGAAACCACCAAATTCCTCACTGCTTACGCTGAGAAATATGATGATTCTCCGGCTGCTGTTACCGCATTAGGCTATGATGCTTACTTGGCTGCTATCAAAGCTATCGAAGCTGCCGGCACTACCGATGGTCCTGCTGTCAGAGATGCTTTAGCTGCATTAAGCTTTAATGGCTGCACCGGCAACATTTCCTTTGATGAAAACGGTGACGCTAATAAAGACACTGCTATCTTAAAAACTGTTAAAGATGGTCAATTCGTTTATCTTGATACCGTTACCATTGAATAATTTTCAAGCGAGCGGTCAGTACTGACCGCTCGCTTTTTGTTTAAACTAATATTTGCTATTTGCGTAAATTTTTTTGAGGTGATAATATGTCTTTCACTATCGGTGAACTTTTGCAACAGTTAGCCAATGGTCTGACTTTAGGTAGCCTTTATGCTTTAGTCGCTATCGGTTATACCATGGTTTACGGCATTCTCAGACTTATCAATTTCGCCCACGGTGATATTTTTATGATGAGTATGTATTTTGCTTTTTATGCTATTTCTGTCTTTTACCTGCCCTGGTACATAGCGGTAGTTTTAGTTATCCTGGCTACCGGTCTTTTAGGTGTTGTTATTGAACGCTGTGCTTACAAGCCCCTGAGAGAAGCACCGCGTATTTCCTTGATGATTTCCTCTATCGGTGTCTCATATTTGTTAGAAAACCTTGCCATCGTTTTGTTTTCCGGTGTCCAAAAGAACTTCCCCAGCATTCCTCTGTTCCAAGATGTCATCACTATCGGCGGAGTGCATATGCAAAGATTGACCATTTTAGTACCTATCATTACCGCAATCATTGCTGTCGTCTTGCTATACCTCATTAACCATACCAAGACCGGTTTAGGTATGCGTGCTGCCAGCAAAGATTTAGAAGCTGCTAAATTGATGGGTATCAATATCAATCGTACTATTGCGATGACCTTTTTCATCGGCTCTATCCTCGCGGCTACCGGTGCTATCATGTGGGGCTTGAAATACCCGCAAATCCAAGCCTATGTAGGTATGATGCCGGGCTTGAAATGCTTCATCGCAGCAGTTATCGGCGGTATCGGTAATATCAAAGGTGCTATCGTCGGTGCAATGCTTTTAGGTATGATGGAAATCTTGATCGTCTTCTTCCTGCCGGGATTGACCGGCTACAAAGACGCCTTTGCATTTATTGCGTTGGTAGTCATTTTACTCTGGAAGCCTACCGGTATTTTAGGCGAAAAAATTGCTGAGAAAGTGTGATGTGCTGTATGAAACAAATTTCAAATACCAATCATCGTAAGCGAGATATAATCCTGACGATTATCGCCTCTTGCTTATTCGTAGCTTTCTGCTACCTCTTAAATGCCGGTCTGATCCCAGGTGCCGGTAGCTACCAGGTGCGTATCCTGCGTTTATGCTTTGTTTACACTATTTTAGGTCTATCTATGAACCTAATCAATGGCTTTACCGGACAGTTTTCCTTAGGTCAGCCGGGTTTTATGGCTATCGGCGCCTATGTCACTGCTCTTTTGGTACTTTCTCCGGAAGCTAAAGCGACCTGCTTTTATATCACTCCGATCGTACCATGGTTAGCCGATGTCCAATTACCCTTTATCGTAGCATTATTATGCGGCGGTTTAGCAGCGGCATTTGTCTCGTTTTTGATCGGTTTTCCGGTCTTAAGATTGCGCGGTGACTATTTAGCTATTGCTACCTTGGGCTTTTCGGAGATTATTCGCGTTATCATTACCAATGCCCAAAGCGTCACCAATGGTTCCTTGGGCTTAAAGGGTATCCCCTCCAATGCTAACATCTGGTTTACCTTAGTCATCACCGTAGTCGTGGTCATCTTTGTTGTCCGTTTAATGAAAACCAGCTACGGTCGTGCTTTCAAGGCTATCCGTGATGACGATATCGCAGCCGAAGCTATGGGTATCTCCCTATTCAAACACAAGCTCTTATCCTTTACTATCGGTGGATTTTTAGCCGGTATCGGTGGTGGATTGTTAGCCAGTGTCGTCGGTGCGATCGACCCCTTGCAATTCCGCTTCATCTTAGTTTACGAAATTTTGTTAATCGTCGTTTTGGGTGGTATGGGCAGCATCACCGGTACTATCGTCGCTGCATTTATCATCACCATTGCCAAAGAATATTTGCGTTTCTTGGATAATGGCTTCGATTTATTGTTTATTCATGTACCGGCTATCAGCGGTATGCGTATGCTGGTATTCTCCATCTTCTTAATGATCATTATCCTGTTCTTCCGTAATGGTCTGTTTGGCTCCAAAGAGTTTTCCTGGCAAGGTCTGTTTGATTTAATCAAAAGTATCCCCAGCCGCCTCAAATCCTTGTTTAGTCGCAAAAAAGGAGGCGCAAAAGAATGAACATTTTAAGAGTTGATAATGCATCTATGCGTTTTGGTGGTGTCACT